>JAEUQD010000477.1 GCA_016789925.1 Bryobacterales bacterium
GGGGCCATTGTCGCCAGTTCCGCCATCTATATCGCCCTCATCGCCTTTCTCGCCTTGGCGCTGTCGGCGTGGGTCCGCTGGCGCATTGTCGCGGGCGCGCTCATGCTGGTGGTCTTCTTCCTGTTCGCCGGACTCGGTGCCGCAGTCAACGCCGTGCTGCGCATTGACGCCGGCTCCCTCCTCGACCCCGGCCGTAACCTTGAATACATCGCCATGGAACTGTTCGGCCGCGAACTTCCCGAAAGCGCCTCCTTCGAGCAGTCCCTGGCGGCCGTCGCCGTGATGATCGGCTTCTGCGTCTGGCTGCTCAGTCGCAAGGTTCGCGCCAACGAGGTGGTGCGATGAACGACATTGTCTTTGAGGACGTCAGCAAGTTCTACGGCGAGGTGCTGGGTGTCAACCGGGTTAACCTCTCGATCCGTCCGGGCATTACGAGCCTCGTGGGTCCGAACGGTTCCGGCAAGACCACGCTGATGAACCTGATGACCGGGTTGATCGAACCCTCCCGCGGCCGCGTCTCCGTCCTCGGCATGACCGCCGCCGACCCCGAGCGTTTCTTCCAGACCGTCGGCTATTGCTCGCAATTCGACTCGTTCCCCAAGGGCTTCACCGGCTACGAATTTGTCTATTCCTTCCTCCGCCTGTTCGGCGACACGCACGCGGAGGCCGACCGCCGCGCCTGGGCCGCCATCGACCGTGTGGGCCTGCGCGAAGCGGCCACGCGCAAAATCGCGGGCTACAGCAAGGGCATGCGCCAGCGCATCAAGTTCGCCCAGGCCATCAGTCACGACCCGCGTGTGCTCGTCCTCGACGAACCTCTCAACGGCCTCGACCCGCTGGTTCGCGCCGAAACCATCGCGCTCTTCCGCGACTTCGCCGTGCAAGGCCGCCATGTGATTCTCTCGAGCCACGTCCTGCACGAGGTGGACGTCGTCTCAGACCAGGTGATCCTCCTCAGCGCCGGCTACGTCATCGCCGAAGGCGAAATCAAAGGCGTGCGCAGCGAGATCGAAGATCACCCGATGCAGATCCTCATCCGCTGCCGCCAACCGCAGGCTCTCGCGGCCAAGCTCTTCGAGCAGGACAACGTCGTCGAGGCCCGCCTGCATTCCGACGCCGGCGGCCTGCTGATCAAAACCAGGAACGCCGACCGCTTCTACCTCACCTTGAACCACCTCGCGCTCGACGGCATCGACATCGAGCAGGTGGCCCCCGTGGACGACGACGTCAACTCCGTCTACGAATACCTGATCGGCGGCGGGGAGGCTACCCGATGAACGCTTTGCGCTGGCGGCAACTCTGGGCTGTGTTCCGGCTCGAAATCGGCAAGTCGCTCCTCTCCCGCCGCGGCCTCTGGATCTACGCCCTGGCGCTGCTGCCCGTGCTGCTGTTCGCGGGCCACGCCTTCATCTCCCAGCGCCAGCAGCGCGAACGCGCGGAAAAGGCCACCGCGGGCGCAACGCGCGAACTGCTCCGCTCGATCCACACGGGCATGCCGCGCGAAGAGGTCTTGCGTCTGCTACCCAAGCCGAACCGGCAGTTCACCTTCCGCCGTCGCGGCGAACAGCGCGAGTTCCTTTCCTACTCCGACGGAACCACCGAATGGAACATCAGTCTCCGGGAGGGTAAAGTCTCCGCCGTCAACACCCGTTCGGCTTGCGACCTCGCCGAGGACACCGTCATCTTCGCCGGCGTCTTTCAGTTCTTCTTCCTGCGGCTGGCTATCTTCTTTGGATGCGTCTTCGTCTTCATCAACCTGTTCCGCGGCGAGATTCTGGACAAAAGCCTGCACTATTACTTCCTCGCCCCCGTCCGCCGCGAGATCGTCGTCGCCGGCAAGTATCTTGCCGGGCTCGTTGCCACCACCGTGATCTTCGTGGTCAGCGTCGCTCTGCAACTGGCGTTCCTCTACGGCCATCTCGATGACGCCGCGGTCGATGCCTACCTCACGAACGGTAACGGCTGGCAGCATGCCGCGGCCTATGTCGGGGTCGCCGCGCTCGCTTGCGTCGGCTACGGCAGCGTCTTCCTCGCCGCCGGCGTCCTCGTCCGCAACCCCCTGATTCCGGCCGCCCTCATCCTGCTGTGGGAATCCATCAACGGCGTGCTCCCCGCCGTCCTGCGCAAATTCAGCGTCATTTATTATCTGAAGTCGCTGTGTCCGGTGGAGGTTCCCATCGGCCGCGACGTTCCCCCGCCGCTGGCGCTGCTTGCCCTGAACGTCGACCCCGCCCCCGCCTGGGTCGCCATCCCCGGTCTCTGCGCGGTCACGGTGATCCTGGTCTGGATCGCCGCCCGCCGCGCCCGCCGCATGGAAATCAGCTACGCGGCGGATTGAAGGGGCTCATACGATATCGGCGGTGAATGCTTCCTTGCGGGCGGCCTCAGCGAGGCGGCCATCGAAACACACGAATGCACGCCCCCTCGGGCGATGCTTCGCCCAGATAAGGGCTGCGGCCAGTTGCAGCGCGTCCGCCGAACGTAGCGCGTGTTGTTGAAGCAATTTCTCCGCGAGGACCCGCAGAGAGTCCGTGGGCTGAATTTCGACCCACTGGCGGCGCAGCATGACCAGACGCGCCATCGCCGACTGGAACTCTCGCTGGCTAATGTCTCCGCTGCGAAGCAGCCGGGTGAAGGCGCTGGTCACCTCGATGGGCGTGCCCCACCACACCGCTATTGACTTGCTCCTCAAGGCGGCTTTCGCCGCGGTGCTCGTGCTCTGGCTGACACACAGCGGCACCAACGCGCTGGAGTCCCAGAATGCATCAATCTTCTTCACGTTCCGCCTCAACCGCCGATCTCAGTTTCGCAATGGAAATCTTCGGCGCTGGAAGCGCAAAGAACGTCTCGAGATCCAACGGCTCCTCCGGCAAACGCACGATCCCCTGCGCGGCCATTTCCAGGAGTTCCTCATCGAAGTCCTCGGTCTTGGAAAGGGGAACGATCTTGGCGACTGCGAGTTGCCGGTCGCGAATAAGAATCTCCTCGCCTCCGCGAACTTTGCTCAGATAGGTGCTCAGGTTGTTTCGCAGTTCCGTTACATTCACGCTCGTGCTTCGCATCTCACGTACATTATGTACAGATACGGTTGAAGGAAGCAATCAGTGCCCGCCATAGTTCTTCTCGCCCGCCTCAATCGCCACCGGCAGATGATTCTCCTTGCGCGGCAGCGGACATGTCGCGTATGGCGTAAACGCGCACGGCGGATTGTAGGCTTTGTTGAAATCGACGATCACCCGCCCGACGCGCGCGGGCTGGGCATACAGAAACCGCCCCGCCGGATACGTCGTCTTCCCCGCCGTTCTGTCCCTGAAGATGAAAAAGTACTGCCCTTCGGAAAGCACCGGCTCCAGCCGCAGTTTCTGCCCCTGTAGCGTGAACTCCGCCACGCCCGGCGCTTCATACTGCTCATCCACGTTCACCACCGTGGCCACGCTCCGCTTTTGCGGCGAGGCGTAGGGAATCCAGCGCGCCTCCACGCGATACGGCGGTTGTACCGGATACCACGTCAGCCCCGTGAACTGTTTCCGGAAAGGACTCCGCTTGTCGCGCACCCGGATGGCAAAGCGGTCTGCCCGTTTGATCACCAGCAGCGTCTTCGACCCCACTACAATCCCATCATCCGGAGTATCCGGACGCAGCGCCTTGCCCCGGTGCAGCACGCGATCGCCGCGGAGCGAAAACTCCTGACCTTCGATGTGGTTCCTGCCTTCGCGCAGCCAGTGCAGCCCGGCCACCGTCAGCCACCCGTCGTCGGCCTTCAGCGCAGCCTCCTTCTTTTGCCGCCACTGTTCGATCTCGCCAACGTACGATCCCCCAGCCAGTAACCAGAACAACAGGACCCAGCGCATGACTACATTCTAGATAGTCATCGCCCCATAGCCGCCGTCCACGCGCAGAATCGAGCCCGTCACAAACGACGACGCCCGGTCGGACGCCAGGTAAATGGCCGCCGCCACCAGTTCCGACGATTCGCCAAACCGCCCCATCGGCGTGTGCCGCAGAATCTGTTCAGTCCGCTCCGGCGTGAGCAGTTTCCGGTTCTGTTCCGCCGGAAAGAACCCCGGCAGCAGAGCGTTCACCCGAACCTTGTACGGCGCCCACTCGCGCGCCAGAAACTGCGTCACTTGGTTTACGCCCGCCTTGGCGACCGAGTAGGTGAAGACCTTCGACAGCGGTGGTCCCGACGAGGCCGACGAGATATTGATGATCGATCCGCCCTTACCCCGTTCCACCATGTGCCGCCCGAACACCTGGCACGCCAGAAACACCGAGCGCAGATCCACGTCCAAAATCCGCGTCCATTCCTCTTCCGAGATCTCGAAGAACGGTGTCCCGGAGTTGATGCCCGCCGCATTCAGCAGAATGTCCACGCCCCCAAACTGCTCCACCACCTTGGCCAGTGCCGCTTCCAAGTCGGCCTTCCGGGTGGCGTCGACAATCAGCGGCAGCGCCCTGCGGCCAGCCTGGCGAATTTCCGCGGCGCGAGGCTCGGCGTCGTGGATATCGAGAATGGCGATGTCCGCGCCGGCCTTCGCGAGGCCTAGTTGGATCTCGCCGGCGAGCACGCCGCCGCCTCCGATGACCACCGCGACTTTGCCATCCAGGGAGAACAAATCGTGAATAAACATACCTCAACCTCTCAAAAGTGTAACGCACTAAAGTGTTTGCAGCTTGCAGCCGATCATCGGGAGCAGGCAGAATGAAGCAAGTGGTATTCCGCGATCAAGCTCGGGCGTGGCTCACGCTGGCGCGGCCCTCGTCAGACGGCGCACCACAAGTGTTTACAGCGGCCGGACGTCGCGTAGTCGTTTCTGAGTTCGTCAACTGTCCCGACCAGTTCCAACTTCGCGAAACCCTGCTGGTCCGCGGCAACATGCGCTGCGGCGCGGGCAGCCGCTTTGACGGACCCGTCTACGTGGGTGGCGACTGTGTGGCCGGCAAGAACTCCCAGTTCGATGTGCTTTGCGTCGAAGGCTCGGCGACCCTCGGTCCTAACGTCCAGGTGAAGCAGTGGGTCCATGCGCTCGGGCGTCTCGAGTTGCGGGCCGGGGCGCGGGTCGGCGGTGCGGCGACTTCCGATTCCGGCATTCAGGTTGGCATCGACGCCGGCGCCGTATTGCTTTTCGCGCCGGAAGTGGTCACTGCTGGCAGGCTACCGACGGGCACAGACGTTCCCCCGGTCACAGAATTCCTCGAAGTCCCGGCACCAGCCAGTGGAAAGCGCCCGCAGCTTGGCAGCGTGCGCGGCTTCCAAGAAAGCAAGTTAACAGCCTTGGGTGCGGATACGTGGGTTTACGACGGAAGTCTCCATCTACCGCAACCGGTCCTGCTCACCAGCAAGCTTGTAGTCCGCGGTTCGTTTGTGTGTCCGCCCAGCAGTCTGCTCGAAGACGACGTGAAATGCGGCGGCTCCCTGCGCATCGGGGCGGGTTCCCTCTGCCGCGGCAACCTGATCTCGCGGGGTGAACTGACGTTGGAAGAAGAGTGCCTCTTTTCGGGCGACCTCGACGCAGGAACCCTACTCCGCCTCTCGGCCGGTGCCCGTGGATTCCGCGAGGGTGGTCCCGTCTCTGTCACCAGTCGCGACCGGTTGTTGCTGGAGCCCAATGTCGTCGTTCGGGGACACATCCGGGCCGAGACGGGCGCGCGCGCTACGCAACCCGCCGTCGAGGGTGGACTCTCGCTGCTGCTCGCCGAAAACGGCTAGACGCTCACCACGGGGCACGGCGACTGGCGGATGATCGAATAAGCGTTCGCCCGGAGCCTGCCGAACACGCCGGAGGCCGAACCGCGGCCGATGACGACGATATCCGCATGGCAGTTTCTGGCAGCCGTTTCGACGACATGCGGGGCATCGCCCGCTTCAATGACCACCTCGGCGTTGGTGCCGGCCTTCTGCTGCAATTCGGCGACGTGCTCTTGAGCCTGCTTGCTGAGGTACAAGCGCCAGTCTGGGTCAAAGTACTCACCGGTGCGTCCTTCCAGACTGGGTGTAGCGTGCGCAATCACCAGCCGCGCCTTCGCGCTCTCAGCGAATTGCGCAGCCCACACCAGAGTCTTTTCGCTTTGCGGACCCAGGTCCACGGCGGCAACCACGGTTCCAAACTTGATGGCCTCCACCGGGGGCGCCTCCTCCAGATGAACTCCCGTCCACACCGGGCAGTCAGCATCGTGGAGAACCTTCGCGGCCACTGAACCGAGCACAAACCGGCGGAACGGTCCGTAGCCATGAGTCGGCATCAGAATGAGGTTAAATCCATCATCGTGCGCCATTTTGACGATTTCGCGCGCCGGGTCGCCCTCCAGCAGCACACGCTTCGGCGTGAAGCCGGGCAACTCCGCGGTCAGGAACGTGCGGCTCTCTTCTTCGATGACGGCTTTGCGGTTCAGGTAGAGTTCAGCCAGCGCGGTGGAACCCGCTTCCATCGAGGCGAACTCGTAGTGCGGCGGCGGAATGACGTGCAGCATCGTGATCTGGGCGCCATATTGGTCTGCCAGCGCTTCCGCGTAACGTGCCGCGCCTACCGCGCGTTGGGAGAAGTCGACAGGTAGCAGGATCTTGGACAGGGAAAACATGGAGGCACCTCCTTCCACTTCTGTAGTAAAACTTAGCACGTTACGGGCCAAACAGTCCCTGGCCTACACGCTTACTACCGGGCACGGCGACTGCCGGACAATCGCATATGCGTTTGCCCGCAGCCGCCCGAAAATGCCTGCGGCCGCGCCCCTTCCGATCACCACCAAGTCCGCGCGTTGCTTCCTTGCCACGCTCTCGATGAAGTAGGGCGGATCGCCGGAGTCAATCACGACTTCCGCGCTCGTCCCAACAGCCTTTTGCAATTCCGCGATCCGCTTTGCCGCATCCTTGGCGAGATCCTCCCGCACCGGGTCGTAGAACTCTCCGGTACGCCGGTCCATGCTCGGTGTGGCGTGCGCGATCACCAGACGAGCCTTGGTCTCTTGCGCGAATCCCGCCGCCCAGGCGACCGTCTTCTCACTCTGCTTTCCGAGGTCGACCGCCGCCACCACCGTGCGGAATTGAATCGACTCCACCGGCGGTGCTGCTTCCAGGTGCACCCCCGTCCATACCGGACAATCGGCGTCGTGCAACACCTTCGCTGTCACCGACCCCAGAATAAATCGCCGGAACAACCCGTAGCCGTGGGTCGGCATCAGGATCAGGTTGAATCCCTCGTTATGAGCAATCTCCACGATCTCACTCGCCGGATCTCCCTCCAACAGCCGGCGCTCCGGCCGGAACCCCGGTAATTCCTGATTTAGAAACGTCCGGTTCTGTTCCTCGGCCGCCGCCTTCCGGCTCGTGGACATCTCGGTCAGCGGTATCGCCGCCGCTTCCATCAGTTCAATGTCGTACTGCGGCGGAGGAATCACGTGCAGCATCGTGATCTGGGCCCCATACCGGTCCGCCAGCGCCTCCGCATACCGCGCCGCCCCCAACGCCCGCGGCGAGAAATCAACCGGCAAGAGAATTTTCGACAAGGAAAACATAAACTGCTCTAAAACTACCATGCTTTGAGGGATCTGTTAGCCTTGTACCGTAAGGCCATGGGTCACCTCGCCTTTGTCGTCTCGGTTGCTCTTCTCGTCATCCCAGCCTTTTGGCTTAGCCGGGCCGACTCCCCGCCACTAACTTCTGCCCCTCTCGCGCAACTCGGCAAGTTACCTGTCCACTTCATCCCGAACCGAGGCCACCTGGACACCCGCGCCGTCTACTATGTGCAGGGCCGCTTCACCAGCGCTTTCTTCACCCGCACTGGTGTAGTCTATTCGCTTAGAAAACCAACCACTTTCCAACGCGCTGCGCTCGGTCTTTCCGAAGCCGCTGCTGTCCAACTCGAACTGCTTCACGCCAACCCCAACTTGCGAATCGAGGCGCTTGATCCAACCGATGCCCGTGTCAGCTACTTTCGCGGCCCGCGCGACCAATGGGTCACCGGACTGCCCACTTACACCGCGCTCCGCTACAAAGACGTCTGGCCCGGCATCGACCTCGAGTTCGCCGGTCCGGATGGCAATCTCAAGTACACTTTCTACGTGAGTCCGGGAGCGGACCCAACCCTCATCCGCTTTGCTTACCGCGGCGCATCCAGTGTCGCCCTTACAAGCGACGGCAGCCTCCACATCGACACCGCCGCTGGAGGCTTTGCCGACGACCGGCCCGTCGCCTGGCAGCTCAACGGAAAACGCCAACAGCCGGTCAGCGCGGCCTTTTCCCTTCAGGGGGACGAGGTCCGCTTCCGCCTCGGCACTTACGACACCAGCCGCGAATTGGTGATTGACCCCGTCGTCCTCCTCTATGCGGGTTATATCGGGGGGGCCTCCTGGGACTACGGGATGGACGTCGCCGTCGACAACGCTGGCAACGCGTACGTCACGGGCAATTCCTTCTCGAGTGAGCCGACCTTCCCCGTCTTGATGGGACCCGACACGACGTTCAACCAGGGTCCGAGCGATACTTTCGTGGTCAAAGTGAACGCGTTTGGCACGGCACTTGTCTATGCCGGTTACATCGGCGGCAGCGCCCAGGAGGAAGCTCTGGGTATCGCTGTCGACCCCGCCGGCAACGCCTATGTGGTTGGCCACACTCAATCCGATGAGGCGACATTCCCCGTTGCCGGTGGGCCCGATCTGACTTTTAACGGCGTTCAGGACGTGTTCGTCGCGAAGATCAATCCCGCTGGAACTTCCCTCCTCTATTGTGGCTACATTGGCGGGTCGTCCCATGAGTCAGGCAATGGCATTGCCATCGATGCCGCCGGCAACGCCTACGTCACCGGTACCACATCCTCTGACGAAAGCTCATTCCCCGTACTGGTCGGGCCGGACCTGACCTACAATGGCGAACCGGACGCCTTCATCGCGAAGATTGATCCGGCCGGCACCCTGCGGTACGCCGGCTATCTGGGCGGGGCGAGTTCCGACAGTGGCTACGGGGTTGCTGTCGATGGGCAGGGGAACGCCTATGTTAGCGGATGGACCACGTCGACTGAGGCGTCGTTTCCGAGTGCGGTCGGACCCGATCTCACGTACAACGGAGTCGTCGACGCCTTTGTCGCGAAGGTCAATCCTTCGGGAACCGGTCTGGTCTATGCGGGTTTCGTGGGTGGCTCTGGCGCCGAATTTGGCCGGGGAATCGCCGTCGATGGCGCCGGTAACGCCTACCTCACGGGCTACACGGAATCCACAGAACTGACTTTCCCCGTTGCCGTCGGACCGGACACTACTTACAACGGCGGTGAGTTCGACGGCTTTGTCGCGAAGATCGATTCCAGTGGCGCCAACCTCATTTACGCCGGCTACATCGGCGGCGTGGACAGCGAACTGGCTAATGCTATCGCCGTCGACCTCGCCGGCAATGTCTACGTGAGCGGCCGCACTCTTTCCAACGAGACCTCCTTTCCGATCCGGTTGGGTCCGTTTCTCACCTACAAGAGTGGCGGCGATGCGTTTATTACCAAGATCGACGCGTCCGGCGAGTCCCTCGTCTATTCCGGGTATTTGGGTGATACCGGCATGGACATTGCAACAGGCGTAGCCGTCGACCCCAGCGGCGGTGCATACCTCGCCGGAATTACCGACACACGCCCGGTGAGCTTTCCCGTTACTGTCGGCCCGGACACCACACACAACGGGTTAAGCGAAGCTTTTGTCGCCAAACTGGCCGCCTTCCCCGGTACCGCCGGTCCCACGCTCGCCCTTCGAAATGCTTTCAACGCCATCGAGACAAGTACCTTCCCGGCACCCGGTCTACGCAACGCCAGCGGGGTCTTCCGTCTTAATCCTGTCGTGGCCATGTCGGCCTCCAGGCGCGCCTACATCGCTTCTCGCGACGCCTTCGCCGGTGTCTGGCTCAACGTTCTCAACCCAGAAAGCACCTATTCCGGCTGGCTCTTCGCCGGGGGCGACTCGCCGGGTCAACCCGCCCTCACCGCGGGAGGCGAAACCGCCTGGATCGCTATTCGCGACGCCTGGCGCACGTATCATGTCCGAGCCTACGACCCCTCATCCGGCTTTGCTCCGTGGACTCGCCTCGAAGGAAACCTCGCCACCGATCCCCAACTCGCCGCCTGCCCCAACGGCGACGTCTACGTGACTGGTAGGGACAGTTCGGGCGCACTCTGGACCCGCCGCTTCAGCAAGAACCTGGCCGCCTGGCAGCCCTGGCGCTCCAACGGCGGTATCATCGCCGGCGTTCCCGCCATCACTTGCGGTGCGGATAACGCCGCCTACGTTGCTGCCCGCGATTCAGCCAACAATATGTGGCTCGCCCGCGTCGAACAGGAAACCACTAACCAGTGGCACTATGGTGCGGGCATCTTCCAGGACGACCTCCACATCGCCGTCAACGGCAACCTGATTCACGTTGTGGGACTCTCTTCCTCGGTTCCCTGGTACCGCACGTGGCAAGTCGGCGCCGGCTGGCTCGGCTGGACTTCGCCCGGCGGCGTCCTCGCCCATCTTGCCCCGGCGATCTACGGGACCCACCTTTTCCTCGCCGGTCAGGACCTGGCCGGCAATCTTTGGTGGTGGAGTGGTCTTTCCCGTTCCTGGAGCAATTTCGGCCCCCGGAACATCGCCCCCGGCTCCCGTTTCTCGGCCGCGGCCCGATAGGTCCGCAGCCAGACTTCAGATAGCGTCGACGCCAGTTTCCCAACGCGCGAGTTCGCGGAGTAACTGGGCGCGGATCTCCGGCTCTGCGCCGCTCCGGTCCGTTGTCTCGCCCAAATCCTGCCCGAGGTTGAACAACTGGGGCTCTTCCGGTCCATTCCGCACCAGTTTCCAATCGCCCTGCCTGACGGCCTTCTTGCCGCGCATGCGCCAAAAGAGCGTTCTCGCGGGCAGTGGCCGGCCGTCGAGCAGCAGCGGCCTCAAGCTCACGCCGTCCAGCTTGAGCGAACCGGTTGCGCCACCCACGCCCGCCAACTCGGCCAGAGTCGGAAAGAGGTCGAAAGTCATCGCGGTCTGGCCGGAGACGCCCGGACGAATGTGGCCGGGCCAGCGCGCGATGGCGGGAACTCGGTGCCCACCCTCAAAGACATCGGTCTTCTGTCCTCGCAGTGGTCCGTTGCTCGAGATATTGTGGAAGCCGCCGGAGTAGGTGAGGTAGCCGCCGTTGTCGGAAGTGAACACGACCAACGTGTTCTCGCTGAGATTGCGCTCGTCGAGCGCCCGCACAATGCGTCCTACGCTGTCGTCGACGGCCTCCACCATCTCGCGCACTTTGGCGCCAACGTCCTTGCTCTCCATCGGGCCCAACTTACTCAGGTCGTGATAGCTGCGTCCCTCCACGCGGTGCGCCTGGTCCCGCGGTCCCTGCCAGGGGAAGTGGATGGCGAGGTGAGGCAGGTAAAGGAAGAAGGGCCGCTCCCTGTGGCGATCGATGAACTCGATACCGTGCCTGGTAACAAGGTCGGCCGTATAGCCCGATTCGCCGGCCAGCCGGTCATTGTGCCACCAATCGGGGCGGCCAGAGCGATTGATATGCGAATGGTGGTCGCCGTCGCCGCTGCTCAGTCCACGGAAATCATCGAAGCCATAACTCGGCGGCAAAAACGGCGGACGATAACCGAGGTGCCATTTGCCGTAAATGCCAGTGGCGTAGCCGGCGGCGCGCAAAGTGCTCGCGATCGTGGGGACGCCTGGTGGGAGGCCGCGGTCAAAGTCGGCCTTGTCGTCCAGCGCGCCTTCAAACGCCTCGCCGAAACGATGCTGGTACTTACCGGTCAGCAGCGCCGCGCGCGTGGGCGAGCACATCGGGCCATTGGAATGAAAGTCGGTGAATCGGAGACCCTCGCGCGCCAACCGGTCCAGGTGGGGCGTCCGGTTTACCGGATGGCCGTAGATCCCCAGGTCGCCATAGCCGAGATCGTCGGCGAGGATGACGACGAAGTTCGGCGGCCGCTTTGTCTGCGGTTGCGGACGCGCCATGCTCGCCCATAGCGCGGGCATCGCCAGGAACGATCGCCGGGGTAGTTCGATCTCCAGGCCTGTCACAAGGACAGCACCGCCTGGAGCATGGCCTTCGTATAGGCGACATTGTAGATCTCACCGCCGAGGCTCCCGCCGCCGGGATACTGATTGCCCGTCTTCCGCTCACGGTCGATGTCCAGCGCACGAGGGTGTTCGGGGTTCAGCCCGCGTGAGTACTTCTGTCGGACCAGTTCCTTCATCACCGCGAACATGTTCACC
>JAEUQD010000620.1 GCA_016789925.1 Bryobacterales bacterium
CTCAAAGTACGCAACGCGGTTGCTGTTGTTGCCCACCAGCAGGTCCAGGTCCCCATCGTTGTCCCAATCGACATAAGCGGGCTTCGATTGCCCCAGCGGACGTTCCGGGTCCGGGTCGTCGATAAACTGCCAGCGCCCCGCATACATCGCATCGCCGTTGGAGAGGGGAATGCTCTTCACCGTCGCGAACTGCTGCCGGCCCGGTGCGCTGATGTTCTCGATCAACTGCACGAAGCCGATCTCGTTACCGCCGATGAAATCCAGATCCCCGTCGCCTTCCCAATCGGCGACCTCCACGCTGCTGTAGCCGCCAAACGAACACGGCATCCCTTCGGCCAAAACGGTTTGCGGCCCGGTCCACCGGCCAGCGCCCAGTTGTCGATAGTGGCGCAGCCAGCCGCCCATATAAGAAACGAGCAGGCCGCCGAACCCCGGTGAGGGAATCGCAAAGCCTTCCGGACTCGTGTCGATGAGGCAGGCGGGCGGCTTGTTGAACGCCGGCTGGCGCGCCGTCCCCGTATTCTCCCAGGCCGTAACGCAACTCTTCGGAGGCTTGGTCATCAGGCTCCGCGTTGCCCCCACCAGATCCGGCGCCCCGTCACCCGTGACATCGAGCATGGTCGAGGGCCAGTCCTCATACACCGTCTTTCCAGCCAGCGCCAGCGGTTCGCCCGCGCCGAAGCCCGCACCTTCGCGGCGATGCCGGAACAGCACGCAGTCCGTCTCCTGCGTCGGGAAGTACTGCACGCGGAGGCGCAGCGTGAACAGGTCGGGTCCGAACATGCGCATGCCGTAGTTGAGCGCGCCGCCGTTGCTCCACGGCACTCGCGGACCCGCGGTGAGCACTGGCAGTTTGCGGGCGTCGCGCCGCCCCGTATTCAGATACACCTTGAGAACACCGCGCTCCGGTCCGGAGCCCACGCCGCACAGCACGTCCAGATACCCGTCGTTGTTCCAGTCGATCAACTGGTACGACGCATACGGGTCCTGCAAAACCGCCCCGTCCGCGCTCAGCCGCACCCAATGCTCAAACTGAGGCTTTGCGTTGGTGCCGCGATTGCGCGAAAAGTAAAGACCCCACCACGGCGCGCCCACCGCCGTCGAGTAGATGTTGCGATGCAGCAGGTCCACCACGCCGTCCCCGTCCCAATCCACCGCCATCGGCTGGTCGTTCTTCATCCCCACGGTGAGCGGGTCGAGGCCGTTTTCGCGATTGTAGTGGAAGGCCTGCTGCGCCATCGCCGCCGCGCACGTCAGCAGCAGCGCCGCCGCGCGCAGCCTCAAGTGAGAATCTCCCGGATCACTTGCCCATGCACATCGGTGAGCCGGAAGTCGCGCCCGCCGAACCGGAACGTCAGCCGCTCATGATCGATGCCCAGCAGATGGAGAATCGTCGCGTGCAGATCATGAATGGTCAGCACATTCTCCACCGCGCGGTAGCCGTACTCGTCGGTTGCGCCGAAAATCGTGCCGCCCTTCACGCCGCCGCCCGCCAGCCACAGGCTGAACCCCGATGGGCAATGGTCGCGCCCGTCGCTGCCCTGCACAAACGGCGTCCGGCCGAATTCGCCGGACCACAGCACCAGCGTTTCGTCGAACAATCCGCGCGCCTTCAGGTCCTTGATCAGCGCCGCGATCGGCTGGTCCACATGCAGCGCGTTGGCCGCGTGGCCTTCTTTCAGCTTGCCGTGCTGATCCCAGGAATTGCCCCCGCCCAATCCTTTGGGCGGCACAATCGTCAACTCGACAAACCGGACACCGCGCTCCACCAGTCGGCGCGCCAGCAGACATTGCCGCGCGTAAGCGGCCATGCCCGCGTTCTCGGAATCCACGCCGTAGAGCTTGCGCGTCGCCTCGGTTTCGCCCCGCAAATCGCAGAGTTCCGGCACCGCCGCCTGCATCCGGTACGCGGTTTCGTAGTTCCTGATCGCGGCTTCCACGCGGCTGTCGTTCTCCACCTGCCGCAGAAACTGCGAATCC
>JAEUQD010000622.1 GCA_016789925.1 Bryobacterales bacterium
GAAGAGCCCCGCCCCGGTGGTCCGGCAACTCGACGAAGCGGCGCCTTCGCAGACTTCAGCATCACCACTTGAGACCTGGTCAGTGGGACGGGCCAAGGCGAGGAAAGGGTTGGCCGTAGCTGTGGCGGCTCTGCTGCTAGCCGCGGCTGGTCTCTGGTGGCTGTACCCACGACAGACTGACCTGGACCGGTTCTGGGCCCCGGTTCTCGCGTCCAGCGAGCCAGTGGTGCTGTGCATGTCGGTCAGAGACGACTACGTCTACTCCGCGAGAATGGCCAAAGCCCTGTCGGCGATCGCGCAGCATGAGACTTCCACCCTCAACCTGCAGTTGCAGCGCGACGATGTCGTGCGTGTTCCGAACGGGCAGATGTCGTTCCAGAGCCTGCGGGCGATCCTCGATCTGGCCGTATTCCTGACCCGGCAGGGCAAGCAGACCCAGTTCCGGACGCCGGCGGATATCACGTTTGACGAAATCCGCCAGAGGGCCGTCGTACTGGTGGGCTCGTTCTACAATCCATGGGCGACGCAACTGAACCAACAGTTGCGGTATCGCTTCGATTTCGTCAACGAGGGAAGCCGGGCCATCTCCTGGATCCGCGATAACAAGGCGCCCAACGAGCGCAGGTGGGTTGCCGAAGGTGTCTGGCCTTACCATGCGCAGCCGGTCGATTACGCCATTATTAGCCGCGTGTTCGACCCCTCTACCCAGCGCGTGACCGTGGCGGCGGCGGGCATGACTCGTTTGAGTGCGCAGGTTGCCGGTGAGTTTCTCACCTCACCAACGTATTGGACCTCCGTCGCCAGCCAAGCGCCCAAAGGCTGGGAACGCATGAATTGTCAGATCATCATTGAGACGAAGGTGATCGGGACGACGGCCGGCCCGCCCAAGATAGTCGCCACGCATTTCTGGTAGAGTTCTGCTAAACTATGGATAAGGAATACCTTATCCATGGCTAAGCCTGCATTCGCCACCGGCGCGCAGGTAGAGCACGCTAAGTTCGGTCTGGGAACTGTGCTCTCCTGCAACGACGACCACATCGTTATCAAGTTCGATGAACACGGGGAAAAGAAGTTCGTGTCGTCCATCGCCGTCCCCACCCTGAAGAAGAGCGACCGTCAGGCGCCCCCCGAAAAGAAGCGCGGCGGGAAGAAAAAGGTCGCCGCCAGCAGTTAAGCCACAATTACAGCCGCCGGGGGTTTGCTACACTAAAAGCTCTCCCAATGACTGTCGGCGTGGTGGTGTTTCCAGGCAGCAATTGTGACCACGATGCGTGGTACGCATTTACGAATAACCTGGGGCAGAAGAGCGAATTCATCTGGCACGATTCGGCGTCGCTGGGTAATGTGGATGCAGTCGTCCTGCCCGGCGGGTTTTCTTACGGTGACTATCTCCGCTGCGGTGCAATCGCTAAATTTTCTCCCGTGATGAATGCCGTCCGGCGCTTTGCCCAGGACGGCGGTCTTGTTTTAGGCGTCTGCAACGGATTTCAGATTCTGGTGGAAACCGGTTTGCTTCCCGGCGCGCTGGTCCGCAACCGCGGTCTTCGTTTCCGCTGTCATTCCGTAGCCATCCGCGTCGAAACACCCAACTCCCCCTTCACCAGCGAACTTCAAAAAGACCAAGTCCTCAACATCCCCATCGCCCACGGCGAAGGCTGCTACTACGCGGATGAGCGCACGCTCGATGAACTTGAAGCCGAAGATCGCGTCGCCTTCCGCTACCTCGATAATCCCAACGGTTCGCTGCGCGACATCGCCGGCATCCTTTCGAAAGAGCGCAATGTGATGGGTATGATGCCCCACCCCGAACGCGCCGCCGACCCGCTCATGGGCTGCACCGACGGCCTCGGTATCCTCTCTTCAATGGTTTCCGCATTCTCACTCAAACAATGACCGCCATAACACCGGATATCCTGGCGGCCCACCACATCACACCCGGCGAGTACCAACGTATCCTCAAGATCCTGGGCGGGCGCGAGCCCAACCTGACGGAGCTTGGCATCTTCTCGGTGATGTGGAGCGAGCATTGTTCTTATAAAAGCTCGCGGCTGCACCTGAAGAAGCTTCCCACCCGCAGCCCCCTGGTGCTCCAGGGCCCGGGTGAAAACGCCGGCATCATCGATATCGGCGACGGCTGGGCCATCGCATTCAAGATCGAATCGCACAACCACCCCAGCTTCATCGAACCGTTCCAGGGCGCGGCCACGGGCGTCGGCGGCATCCTCCGCGACATCTTCACGATGGGCGCGCGGCCGGTGGCCGTGCTCGATGCGCTGCGCTTCGGCGCGATCGACGACACGCCCACGGGCCTGCGCAACAAGCGCATTCTCGAAGGTGTCGTCAGCGGCATTTCGCATTACGGCAACTGCTTCGGCGTTCCGACGGTGGGCGGCGAGTGCGTCTTCGATCCCTCCTACTCCGGCAACCCGCTCGTCAACGTGTTCGCGCTGGGCGTCTTCCGCCACGACGAAGTCTTCTATGGGCGCGCCACTGGCATCGGCAACCCTGTCATCTACGTCGGCTCCAAGACCGGCCGCGATGGTGTCCACGGCGCGACCATGGCTTCCGCTGAGTTTACGGAAGAGTCCAAGCAGAAGCGCCCCAACGTGCAGGTCGGCGATCCATTCATGGAAAAGCTTCTGCTCGAAGCCTGCCTCGAAGCGATGAAGACCGGCGCCATCGTCGGCATTCAGGATATGGGCGCGGCCGGGCTCACTTGTTCCACGTGCGAAATGGGCTCGCGCGCCGAAACCGGCATCGAAATCGACCTCGCCCTCGTCCCGCAACGCGAAACCGGCATGTCTCCCTACGAGATCATGTTGTCGGAATCGCAGGAGCGCATGCTGCTGGTCGCCGAAAAGGGCCGCGAAGACGAAGTTTACGCCGTCTTCCGCAAGTGGGGACTGGACGCCGTCCAGATCGGCACG
>JAEUQD010000512.1 GCA_016789925.1 Bryobacterales bacterium
TCTCCAAACCAACCGCGTCCGCGGTGCGAAAGAACGCGCCGACGTTGTACATGCTGCGGACAGTGTCGAGGGCGACGCAGACGGGCAGGCTCGTCACAAGGTCATAGCCCGCCGCCGCCTGCGTGGCCAGGAAAGGAACGCGATCCATAGGAATCTTTCAGCCTAGCGGGTTGCGTAGACCGCCACACGGCCCAGGTCACGGTAACCCAGCTTCCGATAGAGCGGCAGTCCCGCGGGAGTCGACTGGAGAATGCTGTGGTGGCACCCGCTCAGAGCGCTAGCGGATTGCAGGGCGGTACGCGTGATGGACTCGCCGTAGCCGCGGCGCTGCTGGTCCGCCAGTGTGGCCACGCTGTAGATCCCAACCACCCCGGCGGCCGTTTCCGTCGCGGCCGTAGCCACCGCCCGCCCGTCGACGTATCCGACCCACGCCTGAAATCCGCCAGACCAGAAGCCCTCTTCGCTATACACCTGCTCGGCCACGGTCGCCGGCATTCCGAAGACCTGGATGCAGAGGCGCGCAAAGTCCAGGCGCGTGGCGGCGTCGCAGACGAGGCGCGCCGTCATCCCGGCAGGTTCTTTCCGGCTGGGCGCCAGCCTCTCGGCGATCATCCCCTGATGCTCCGCCACGAGCCACATCCGGCGGGCCGCCATCTGGTCAAGAAACGCCACCCGCATTTTCTCGGAAAGCAATTCCTCGGTCATCCAGCAACTCCAGTCGAGGCCCTGGCGCTCGTAGTACTCGGCCGCGGTGTCGAGAACGTATTCCAGTGCATCGCTCCCGGCCAACGGTTCCGTGATCACCGCGGCATTGAATACGGCATAGTCCAGTTGGGCGTTCACCAGAGTCACGGCCGGCAGGCGAACCGTCTCACCGCTCACGCTCCAGCGGGAGTACGCGCTCATCGCGCAGGCGAGGTTCCTGGCCATCATGAGGTTTCCGTCTTGAATTGCCCGCGCCTGCATTGCGAAGAGGTTACATCATTCGTGGGGTGTCTGGTCAAGGTGGAAAAGGGAGCCCCATTGCTTCCCACACTTCGATGTGATATTCCCTATCCACTATGCGACGTAGAATTCTCTCTCTCATTGCGGCCGGATTCGCTCTGGCGATTGCCTCACTCGCGGCTGACGTAACTGGCAAATGGACTGCCATGGTCCCGGGCCGCAACGGCGATCAGGAAACCACCTTCACCCTGAAACAGGATGGCGACAAACTCACCGGGTCCATGACCAGTCCCCGCGGCGAACGTCAGATCTCGGAAGGCAAAGTCACCGGCGACAGCATCTCCTTCAAAGTGGAAACGCAACGCGGCAAATTCACCTACACAGGCACTGTCTCCGGCAGCGAGATCAAGTTCAAGCGCCAAGGTGACCAGGGCGAGCCCCGCGAGTTCACGGCTAAAAAGTCGGTGTCCTAAGGCCGACCTACTGCGCGCGAAATTCGAGGAAGTATTGGTGGGTTAGGAAGGAGTGTGACTTGTCGAGGGCGAACCCGGCTGACTTGAACTCCGCCTCCACTTCTCTCTCGCTCAGCTTCATGCCCACCGGAGGACCCACAGGCAGCTTGCGCTTGTAGAAGTCGATATTCACTATCCGCCCGCCGGGCTTGAGCGCTGCTTTCAGCTTGGCGTAATAGGCCGGCCGATTCTCGATGTGGTGGAGCACATTGCAAATGAAGATCGTATCGACCGACGAGTGAGCCAGTTTCGGGTCATCGGGTGACGCCAGCACGGCTTCTACATTCTCCGGCGACGAGGCCTTCGTCTTCTCCAGCAGTTTCGCATCGATATCCACGGCGTATACCTTCGCGGCGTGCCGGGCCAGACGCCGCGTGAAGTACCCGGAACCTGCCCCAATATCGGCGACTACGTCGTCCTTCTTGAGAGCCAGCGCCTGGATCACCTCGTGCGGCTTCTGCCAGGCGTCGCGAGACGACGCCTCCAGAACCTTCGCGTACTCACCGGCATCCCTCGGAGGGTGATTCTGGTGCGGTACTTGGGCAAAGAGCAATAGCGAAATCGGCAGAAGCATAATCGGGTCCTTACATGTTAGTGTAAGGCTTGAAGCGTGTCCTGGCGGTAGATCTCGGGGGAACGAAGACGGCCACGGCGATCGTGGACAGCCATGCTCTCATCACCCGGAAACAGAAGACGCCCGCCGCGCACGACGCGGCCGCCACGGTCGAACAGATCGCCGCGGCCGCCCAGGGTTACGCCATCGACGGCGTCGGAGTGATCGTTCCCGGCATCTTCAACCCCGCCAGCGGACAAGCCTGGGCGCCCAACCTCTGGGGCCGTGATTGGATACCGTTGAAAGCGATGTTGGAGGACCGTCTGCGGCTCCCCATATCCATCGGCAGCGACCGCGCCGGCGCTGTCCTCGGCGAGCACTGGCAGGGCATTGCACAAGGCCGGCAGGATGTCATCTTCGTGGCGGTGGGTACCGGCATCGGAGTGGGCATTCTGGCCGGCGGACGTGTGTGGGAAGGGGCCCACGGCACCGCGGGCTCCGCTGGATGGATGAGTCTCGACCTGCGCTGGCGGCCCGAATACGAGCGCACCGGCTGTTGGGAGTCTCTGGCGGCGGGTCCGGCCCTCGCGCGCCGCGCAGGCGCTGCTTCAGCCGAACAACTCGTCGTCAATGCGCGCCAGGGTTCCCAGGCCGCCCCCGAGCAGTTGCGCGAAGCCGGCCGGACCCTGGGCGTCGGCATCGCCAACCTGATCAGCCTCTTTGACCCGGAAATCGTCGTACTCGGTGGGGGACTAATGGCGGCTGCCGGCGACCTGCTG
>JAEUQD010000624.1 GCA_016789925.1 Bryobacterales bacterium
GGATAGCCGAACAGGCGGAAACACTGGGCTGCGTTGTTCAGCAGCGCCGTGGGCCGCTCTTCGCCGACAAACTCCGGCGTCACGCCGAAGCGGCGTCCGAATTCGCGGGCCACCCAGCGCACCGACAAGGTCTCCGGACCCGTCAGGTTCAGCACGAGGGGCGGCGAGGAGGCATGCAGCAGCGAACGGAGGCAGATCGAGTTCGCGTCGCCCTGCCAGATGACATTGGCGTTGCCCATCGCTAGGTCCACCACTTCCCGCTCGAAGACTTTGCGCCCGATGTCGTAAAGGACGCCGTAGCGCAGCTCCACGGCGTAGTTCAGGCGAAGGAGCGTCACCGGAGTTCCGTGCACGACTGAGAAGTGCGTGAACATTCGCTCGCGGCCGAGAGCCGAGATGGCGTATTCGCCGACGGGCTCGACAGGCGTTTGTTCGGTGGCGCCGCCACTGGCCACGGGCACCAGAGGATACACGTTGCCGCTTGAAAACGCGACGATGCGGGATTGTTTAAAACGTTGCGCCACGCGCGCGGGGAGGTAGGTGTTCATCGCCCACGTGTAGGCTTCGTCGCCCGTGGCTCCGAACTTTCGCGCAGCCAGATAGATGACGTTGGGCGCATCGGGGAGCGCGGCGAGTTGATCTTCCTGGAGCAGGTCCGCGGAGACGGTTTCAATGCCCTGGTCTTCGAGCAATTGCCGGTTGTAGGGGGAGGAGAAGCGGCTCACGCCGATCACGCGGGACGCAACGCCTGCCGCGGTGACCGCGCGCTTCACGCGGAGGGCCAGGCTCGGGCCCATCTTGCCGGCCACGCCCAACAGCAAAAAGTCCCCGCCCAACTGGCGCACCGCCTCGACGTCGGCTTCGTTCGGACGCGACAGCAGATCTTCCAGTTCGTGTTCGTTGGTGACTATCACCGCTTGTATCCAATCTTGCGGAGGAATGTCCGGCGCGCCTGCGCGTCGTCGTCCGTCTCGACGCCCTTGGGCGACGAACCATCGATCACGCCGAGAATCCCGCGGCCTTGTTCGCTTTCGGCGACGACGACTTCCACCGGATTGGCGGTGGCGCAGAAGATGCCGCAGACCTCCGGCACGTCTTTGATGCGGCCCAGCACGTTGATCGGGTAGCCGTTGAGCATGGTGACAACGAAGGTGTGGCCCGCGCCAATCGCGGTGGCATTGCGGACGGCCATCGCCTTAAGCTCGTCGTCGTTGCCATCCACGCGCGTCAGGCACGGGCCCGACGCTTCGTTAAAGGCGATGCCGAACTTCATCTGCGGCACCGTATTGACGATCGCTTCGTAGATGTCCTCCACGGTCTTGATGAAGTGGGATTGCCCAACGATGATGTTGCCGTTGGCCGGAATCTCCAAGGCTACTGCTTTCAATTGCATGGGAACCCATAGAATATCATTGGATGCTCTCGCGGCGACGGTTCCTTTCCTCTTCCGGGGCGGCTCTTCTGGCTCCCCGTCCCAACATCGTTTTTGTCCTGGTGGACGACCTGCGGTTCGATGAACTCGGCTGTACCGGCCATCCCTTCGCCCAGACTCCCAACGCAGACCGGTTAGCCCGCGAAGGCGCGAATTTTTCGAACGCCTTTGCCGTCACGCCTCTCTGCTCGCCCTCGCGCGCGAGCTTTTTGACGGGCCAGTATCCTCACACCCACGGCATTGTCGACAATACCGACCGGTCGGCACAAAGCCATCGCCTGCACACGTGGCCGAGGCAGTTGCACGATGCCGGGTACGACACCGCGTTTATCGGCAAGTGGCACATGGGCAACGACGATTCGCCGCGCCCCGGGTTCAGCCACTGGGTCAGCTTCCCCGGTCAGGGAGAATCCACCAACCCGAAACTCAATATCAACGGCCGCAGCCAGGAAACGCGCGGCTACATCACCGACATCCTGTCTGAGCAGGCGGTCAACTTCCTTCAACAGAAACGCGAAAAACCGTTCTGTCTTTGGCTCGCCCACAAAGCGATTCATCCGAATATTCAACAGGCGGCCGACGGCAGCATCACGAGTTTCGGCAAGGCCGAAGAGTTCATTTTCGCCGAGCGCCATAAGAGGCTCTATGCGAACGACCGAATCCCGCACCGCCCGAACTACGCCAAGCCGCCGCTGCACAAGCCCGCCCTCGAACGCAGCGTGGAAGGCTTTCCGCCGTTGGGCGCGGCGACCGCCACCGACGACGCCACGATACGGAACCGGATGCGCATGACCAAGGCCATAGACGAGGGTCTGGGCTCGATTCTTCAGACTCTCGAACGAACGGGTCAGTTGGACAATACCGCCGTCATCTTTACTTCCGATCATGGCTATTTCTACGGCGAGCATGGCCTGAACTGGGAGCGCCGCCTCGCCTATGAGGAGACCATTCGGATTCCGCTGCTCATCCGCTATCCAGCCCAATACCGGGCGCGTACGCGGCCTGATGGATTCACACTCAGCGTCGATATTGCTTCCCTGTGCCTCGGCTGGGCGGGTTTGCGCCCGCAGTCCGCGCCGCCCCGCCGCGATGCGTTCCTGATCGAATACTTCTCGGACCGCGTGTTTCCGCGCATTCGGAACATGGGCTATCAAGCTGTGCGCACCTCGCGTTGGAAGTACATCCACTACACGGAGCTTGCGGATAGCGACGAGTTGTACGACCTGCAAGCCGACCCGTACGAAATGGACAACGTCATTGGCAGGCGTGGAGCGCCAGTGGTCGAGATGCACCAGCGTCTTCAGCAGCTTCTGAAAGAAACCAGTGCCTAAACCCGCCTCAAGGCTCATTCCCGGCCGCCTCCAGGTTCATCGCGACGGCTACGGCTTCGTCACGCCCGAAAAGCCGATCGAAGGGGTTGAAGGAGACATTTTCCTCCCGCCGCCGGC
>JAEUQD010000537.1 GCA_016789925.1 Bryobacterales bacterium
CGCGTGGACGATCCGCTGCTCGCGCGGGGCGTGGTGCTCCGGCCCAGCGGGCAGGCGCCCATCGTTTTGTGCGCGCTGGACTGGCTGGGCGTGGGCAACGACAGCCATGACGCCTGGAAGGTGGCGCTCGCGAAAGCGGCGCGGACCCAGCCCAGCCGCGTCGCCGTGCATACGGTGCATCAGCACGACGCGCCGGGGGAGGACAAGTCGGCCCAGTCCCTGCTGGAGCCGCGCGGGTTGGGGAATACTCTCGAATCGGCGGTATTCGCCGACGACGTCCTGCGGCGCGTGGCAGCCGCTGTAAAGAAAGCCAAGCCCGTGAAGGTGACGCAGGTGACGGCGGGGTCGGCCGTGGTGAAGGACGTCGCGTCGAACCGGCGCATCCTCACGCCGGAGGGGAAGTTCCTGTTCCAACGCTTGACCTCGTGCCGCAACTCGCCGCTCTGCGACTCTCCGGTAGGGACCATCGATCCGGAACTGAAGTCGGTCAGTTTTTGGAACGGCGAAAAGCGCTTGGCAACCCTCAGCTACTACGCCACCCACCCGATGAGCCATTACGGCAAAGGCGCCATCAGCGCGGATTTTCCGGGCATGGCGCGGCGTGAGCAGACCGATACGTTCCAGGTGTACTTCACGGGAGCCGCGGGCAATATCGGCGCGGGCAAATTCAATACCGGCGCGCCGGAGAACCGGCCCCGGCTGGCCGAACGCATGTCGGCGGCGATGCGGGCGGCCAAGGCGAACGAAAAGCCGCTGGATGGGTTGGCGGTACGGTGGGCGGTGGAACCGGTGTCGCTACCGCATCGGACCGGCGCGGACTACACGCTGGAGGCGATGCAGGCCATGCTGGAGAACGCCAAACTGGAACCGAAGTTCCGGGCCAATGCCGCGCGCTACCTCGCCTGGCATGCACGCTGCAAAGCCGGAAAGCCGATCGAGCTGAGTGCGCTACACCTCGGCGGCCTGCACATCGTGCATATGCCCGGCGAGTTGTTTGTCGAGTATCAACTGGCGGCGCTCAAGGAGAAATCTGGAGAACTCGTGGCCATGGCCGCCTACGGCAACTACGGGCCGATGTACATCGGCACGGCGAAGGCCTACGCCGAAGGTGGATACGAGACGAGCCAGGTGTCGCGCGTCGGTCCCGAAGTTGAGGATATTCTGATGACCGCGATGCGAAAGGTTCTGGGCTAGTTGCTTTCCTTGCTGAGCCGGAAGCGTAAGCGACCGGTCCCCGCCGGTGGAAACGAATTTTGCGCCGGAAAGTAGTTTAGTAACCCGCGGGGGCCGTTGCACCGAAGTTGATGAGCGGCAGGCCCAGGCGCTGCCGTCCCTCGTCGAGCATCGTGGCCGTGCGCGTGGCGCCACACCGGGACACGCCAAGCTGGCGGACGCGGAGTAGCGCATCAAGGTCGCGGATCCCGCCCGCGGCCTTCACTTGCACATGCAGGGCGGCGTGTTTGCGCATCAGCCTCAAATCGTCGTCGGTCGCACCCGAGGGGGCATACCCGGTCGAGGTCTTCACCCAATCGGCATTCAGTTCGCTGGCGATCTCGCACAGGCGGATCTTCTGTTCGTCCTGGAGATACGCGTTCTCAAAGATCACTTTGACGCGCGCGCCCGCTTCCTGGGCCGTCGTGATCACCGCACGCATGTCGTCGGTGACATACTCCCAGTCGCCGCTCAGGACCTTCGAGATGTTGACGACCATGTCGAGCTCCTGCCCGCCGTCGGCCAGGGCTTGCCGCGTTTCCGCGATCTTGACGGTCGTCGCCTGGCCTCCGTGGGGAAAGCCGATGGTGGTGCTGGCTTTCACGTCGCTGCCCCGCAGAAGCTCCGCGCAGTGGCGCAGGTAGTAGGGCATGATGCAGACGCTCGCGACGTCATACGCGAGAGCGAGTTGGATGCCGTGATCGAGATCCGCTGTCGTCAACGTCGGATTCAGAAGGGAATGATCGATCATCTTGGCGATGTCTGCGTAGGTAAAGGTCATACTTTTCCTTCCTTCAGGGCAAGAGCGATTGCGCCTAGAATGCCGGCCCGGCTGCCCAGCTGGGAGCATTCCACCCGCACGTCATCGGCCGGAAACATCTGGACGCGCTTCTGGATTTCGGCATAAACGGTTTCCGTGAGAATGCTCCCGAGAGCGGCCATCCCGCCCCCATAGACGATCAGATCCGGGTGCAGCGCGACCACCATATTGGCGGCGCCGAGACCCAGGTAACGGAGCGCACGAAGCAGGGCGTCCTGGACATTCGCATCTCCGTCCGCGGCGGCTCGGGCCATCAGCCTCGGGTCCACGTTGGAC
>JAEUQD010000545.1 GCA_016789925.1 Bryobacterales bacterium
ACGGGGAGGCGCATTGCCACATTCTAGCTATAGCTAAGTTAGAGCAGGGTTCCCCGCAAAATCGCGCTGGCGATCGTAAAGTAGATCACCAGTCCGGAAACATCCACGAGGGTCGCAACGAAGGGCGCGGACGCGCTCGCCGGATCGACTTCAAAACGCCGCAAGAGGAAGGGGAGCATCGAACCGGCGAGAGTTCCAAACAGCACGACTCCGATCAGGCTGAAACCAACGGTGAGCGCGATGGGTAGATAGTGTTCGCCATACGATCTCCACACGGCTTGCCACACCAGGATTCGGACCATTCCCATGGCGGCCAGCATAGCGCCTAGCACAATGCCCGCCGCCAGTTCCCTCCGAATCGCGCGCCACCAATCCCGCAGACGTACTTCGCCAATCGCCATTGCGCGGATAACCAATGTTGCGGCCTGCGAGCCCGAATTGCCGCCGCTGCTGATGATGAGGGGAATGAAGACGGCGAGGACCACCGCACGCGCGACCTCCGCTTCGAAGTAGCCCATCGCCGTCGCAGTCAAGAGGTTTACTGGCAATGTACGTGCGACGACTAGTGTGCAGAATACTGACGAATCGGACGTCTCAGCGCTCGATGCAGCGTCCGGTCTGCAGAAGGAGCGTTATGAATCCTCTTCTCCGGCTGAAGGAACAAGGGCAATCTGTTTTGGCTTGATTACATTCGCCGGAGTTTTCTCACGTGTCAGCGTCCCCGCGGGTCAGGGCATTGTCGTTCCGCTGCCTTGAAAGTCTTGTGGACCGACTTTGGCCGAGGTTCTTCCCCTACGATATACTCCCTTCCATGCGCCTCTTCCTCCTGTTTCTGCTCGCCACCGCAACTGCTTTGGCGCAGGACAAAGCGTTCTTTCTGTCCCTCGACAAGCAATGGAGCGACGCAATCGTGAAGAGTGACACTGCGACGCTCGAACGCCTTCTCGCTGCCGATCTTGTCTACGCCCACGCCACTGGAATCATCGACACCAAGACCTCCTACATTGCCAAGATCAAGGAGCGCCGGCAAGTCTACAAGAGCTTTGAGCAGCGGAATCCTATCGTCAACATTTATAAAGACGCCGCCGTCACCTTCTCGCACGTCCGCGTAACCGGCACCAACCAATCCGGTGAATTCGACGACAAGATCATGCTGATTCACTTCTGGATCAAACAGAATAATGCCTGGCGCTTGGCCGCCCACCAGACCACCAAGGTGGACAAACTGCCGTGAAGCTAATAATTGCGGAACGGTCCTCGTGGTTCGGCCGACTGCATCTCTTTCCACCAGGCGTCGTACCGGCCTTCCACCATGCGCAGCACATCCGGCTTCTCGCCCGACAGATCCTGCTTTTCCCCGAGGTCGGTGCTCAGATCGAATAGCCCGCCCCCGCCCTTTGACCGGACCCATTTCCACTGGCTCACCCGCGCGGCGGACGAGTTGTCGAACGGCCGGTGCCAGAAGAATTCTTTCCGTAGCGACTTCGCCTTGCCCTCCCAGACCGGCATCGCGTTGAACCCGTCCAATACCAATCCCGGCGGCGGCGGTGCGCCCGCCAAGGCGGAAAAGGTCGGGAAAAACTCCAGCGAACTCACGAACTCGTCGTTTAGCTTGCCCGCCGGCAGCCGGTCCGGCCAACGCGCCAGAAGCGGCACGCGGATTCCGCCTTCCCACATCGTCGCTTTGCCGCCCCGGAGCGGTCCGTTCGAACTCCCTGCGCCGGAGCCTCCGTTGTCAGATGTGAACAGCACCAGCGTGTTCTGGTCCCGCACCAGCCGTAGGATCTCGCCCACCGCCTCGTCCAGATGCGTGATCAGGCCACGGTATTGCGTCTTCCAATCGAGCCCACCGCCATACATCGCCCGATACTTGGCGGCGACTTCAGGCACGTTCTTCGAAAAAGTGGATGCCGAGTGCGGCGCGTTGAAGGGCAGGTAGAGGAAATACGGCCGGTTACCCGCCTCATCCAGAAACCGCTTGGCCTCCCGAAGAAACAGGTCGGTGGCGTGGCCTTCTTCCTTGATCCGGTCATTGCCGCGGAACATCGATGGCACCCCATACCGCTCGTGCGTGTAATAGTCGATGCCCGTATTGGCGAAGCCGTAGAAGAAGTCGAAGCCGCGCTGCAAGGGGAGGAACCGCCGCGCCCGTCCGCTGTCCCACTTGCCAATCACGCCGGTCCGGTAGCCTGCCCGCTGGAGGACCTGGCCGATGGTCACCTCACGCGTGTCGAGTCCCAGGGTCATCTCCGGCGACAGGGCGTAGGTGTTCTCGTCGAACTGGAACTTCCAGTTCACCTCGTTATTCCGGATCATGTCGGACAGACCGTTGCGGTGCGGGTAGCGCCCGGTCAGGATGCTCGCGCGCGACGGTGTGCACGCAGGCCACGACACGACGTAGTTGGTGAAACGGACGCCTTCGCCGGCCATGCGGTCGAGGTGAGGAGTCTGGGTGACGGCGTTGCCATAGCACCCCAAATCGCCGTAACCCAGATCATCGGCCAGAATCAGAACAATGTTCGGCCGACGCCGCCCCGGGAGCGCTCCTCCTGCCGCTGTCCCCAACCACTGCCGCCGTGTCAGCGAGTTAACTCCTTTTTTCGCAAAAGACTGCGAAACGAAATAGCCTCAGAACCGGCTCTCGATCAGCACCGGTGCGGTTGTCCGGAACGAAATCAGCGTCTCGGCCGGAATCACCGCCGGCTCACCGCGCGTTGCCAGTACGTAGCCGGAGCCAGCACCCGCGCCCGCGCCTGCGCCGATGGCCGCACCTTTGCCGCCACCCGCGATAGCGCCGATGGCCGCTCCAACGCCGCTCGCGATGCCAACCTTAACAGCATCCTTCTTCTTGCTCGCCGGCGCAATCCGGGTGTGGGCGTCGGTCGCCAAGTCGATCATCTCGCCATGCGCGCCACGCACCTGGGTGGGCCGTACGGTCACCGTCGCCCTGCCCTTGACCTTGCCGCCCGGGTCCGCGTTCACCACCCGCATCGCCACGTCGGCGCCTTTGGCGGCCACAACCGTACCGCCGACAATGAGCGGCTCCTCGAGGGTCCCGACGAACTGATCACCGGGCTCGGCGGTCTTGGTGGAAATCGTGGAGCCCGTCCGTACTCTCAAACGCGTCCCGACCGGCAACTCCACAGCGGCTGGCGGCTCGGGTGACTTCACGGTGGCAGCCGCTGACTTTGCCGCAACGGTCCTGGGGCTCTCGGCGCTGGCGGCCCCTTCGACGCTGGCTGCTCCGTCCGCTGCAACCGGCGTCCGGTTGCACCCCGCCATCCACAAGAGGCCGGCGGCCATCAGCATCAATGTGTAATTTTTCATGACTTCTCTTTATGCAGGCTTTGTGCCACGCTGTAAATGGTTGTTTTTGCAATGGGCGCCCGAGCTGGCTTGTATTTTTTGCTGGTAACCCTTACCAACTTATTGCAATCACAAATCCAACCCGTTGTCGCTCTTTTCCTCGACAAGGGCTGCCCGCTCTCGCAAAGCTACACCCCGGAAATCGACCGTCTTCGCCAGCGCTACGCCTCCCGTGTCCTCTTTACACTCCAGGCCAACCCGCGCGACTACGGGGTCACCATCACGCCGTCGGTGGTTGTCACCGTCAACGGCCAAGTGAGATACCGAGGCCGGATCGACGACCGTGCCCCCGCTCTTGGCAAACTCCGCCCTAACGGACCCACACGCGCCGACCTCCAGATTGCCCTCGACGAGATCCTGAGCAATCAGCCTGTCACGATCGCCGAAACCGTCGCCGTTGGTTGCGCTATCACGTCCTCCACGAATCCCAGTACCTCGGGCATCACTTACGCCCGCGAAGTCGCCCCGGTTCTCAACCGACATTGTGTCGAATGTCACCGCCCCGGCCACGCCGGTCCCTTCCCGCTGACCAATTACGACGAAGCCAAACCGCGCGCCGCCGCCATCGCGCAAGCCACCTCCGCGCGCCTGATGCCCCCCTGGAAAGCCGAACCCCAGGCCCACCGCTTTCAGGGCGAACGCCGTCTCAGTGCGGCTGAAATTGACACGCTCGAACGTTGGGTCGCGGCCGGAGCGCCCGCCGGCAACCTCGCACAGGCGCCGCGTCCCCCGGTCTTTCCTGACCGCTGGCAACTGGGCGAACCCCACAAGATCGTTTCCATGCCCAAGCCTTTCGCGGTCCCTGCCGAAGGCCCGGACGTCTATCACTGTTTCGTCATCCCACTCTCCTTGAAGGAAATCCGCTACGTCCGCGCCTTCGAATTCCGTCCCGGCAACCGCCGCGCCCTTCACCACGCCCTCCTTTTTATTGACGGAACGGGGGCGGCCGCCCGCCGCGGTCCGGATTATCCCTGCTTCGGCGTCCCGGGCTTTCTCCCCACTGCCAGCCTCGGCGGCTGGACCCCCGGCTTCACGCCCGCACCCTATCCGGACGGCACCGCCGTCACTCTCCACCCGGGGGCGCGTCTGGTGCTTCAGCTCCATTACCACCCCACCGGGAAACCCGAGACCGACCGCTCGGAGGTCGCGCTCTACTTCGGTACAGAGAAGCCCCGGCGCCGCATGATGGACGTTGCGCTGGGCTCCCGCACTATCGACATCCCGCCCGGCGAAGCCAACTACATCGTCCGCGATTACTTCACGCTTCCGGTGGACGTCGAGGTGACCGGCATCATCCCGCACGCACACTACCTTGCCCGCGAAATGCGTGGTTGGGCAATCCTCCCCGATTCCCGGCGTGTCCCCTTGCTTACCATCCTCGATTGGGACTTCAACTGGCAGCAGCACTACCGCTATGCCAAGCCGTTTGTCCTCCCCGAAGGCACGCGCTTCGAAATGGAGTTCCGGTACGACAATTCCGCTGCCAATCCGCGGAATCCCTTTACACCTCCGCAGCGGGTCGTCTGGGGTCCGGACTCCACTGACGAAATGGCCGGCCTGCACCTTCAGGTGATTCCCCACAATAACGACGATGCCCAGGAACTTGGCCAGGCGCTTTGGGGCAAGATCATGCGCGAACTTGGCGGCGGCATCTTTCGCCGCCCGGAGTGAAAGTGTTATAAGAATGGCATGTCTGATCGCCGCGCTTTCTTGCAGTCCCTGTCCTCCGTGCCCGTAATTGGCAGCTTGCTGCCCGCATCCTTAAAAGCCGCGCCCGCCCGGCGTGACTATTTCAAGGAACTGGGTGTGGGGACCTTCATCAACGCCGCTGGTACCTATACCACCCTTACTGCCTCCTTGATGCTTCCGGAAGTTGTCCAGGCGATCGATTACGCCTCCAAGAACTTCGTGCGCCTCAACGAACTCCACGATGCCGTTGGCAAACGCATTGCCGAATTGGTCGGCGTGGAAGCCGCCATGGTCTCCTCCGGCGCGGCCGCAGCGCTCACGTGCGGAACGGCTGCCTGCATGGCCGGCACGAACCAGGAATTCATCCGCCGTCTGCCCGACACCACCGGCATGAAGACCGAGGTGATTGTGCAGAAGACGCATCGCTACGGATATGACCATGCCGTGCGTAACTGCGGTATCAAGTTCATCGAAGTCGAAACCGCCGAGGAATTCGAACGCGCCGTCAATCCGAACACCGTCATGGCGCTCTTCTTTAACTCGAATGCCAACGTCGGCAAGATCGGTACCGAGCAGTTCATTGAGCTCTGCCGCAAACACAAGATCCCGTCGATGAACGACGCCGCGGCGGACATCACCCCGTTCACGGCCTTTGAGAAGCTGGTCAAGGTGGGTTTCGACCTCCTGATCTTCTCCGGCGGCAAGGGCCTCCGTGGACCCCAGAGCGCCGGGCTTCTCCTCGGCCGCAAGGACCTCATCGAAGCCGCCCGCCTCAACTCCTCCCCCTACTCCGACTCGATTGGCCGTGGCCTCAAGGTCAATAAGGAAGAGCTTCTTGGCATGATGGTCGCTGTCGAAACCCACATGAAGAAGGACCATCAGGCGCAGTGGCGCGAATGGGAAAAGCGCGCCAAACAGGTGATGGACTCGGTGGCCGGCATTAAGGGCGTCAACACCGAAATCAAAGTGCCCGAGATCGCCAACCACGTTCCGCACGTCCACGTTACCTGGGAGCCGTCGGCGCTGAAGATCACCCCGCGCGAAGTGGTCAAGCAACTCCGCGAAGGCACACCGTCCATCGAAATCACGCCCGGTTCAACCGACAAGCTGATCATCGCCGTTTGGATGCTGCAGCCCGGTGAAGTCGAAATCGTGGCCAAACGCGTGCGCGAAATCCTGAAAAAAGCCTCCTAGGGCACCGGAATGCGCCGCCGCATGTTCCTCTCCACTCTCGGCGCCGCGGCAGTATTGCCCGGCGCCGTTCCCAAGGGCGCAGTGATTGAACTGCGCCACTATCATCTCCGCAACACCGCCGATAACCAGGCGCAACGGATCGGCGAGTTTATCGAGAAGCACGCTATCCCGGCATCCAAACGCGTCGGAGGCCAGGTGGCCGGTGTTTTTGCGAACCTCGTCGCCCCCGGCGGTCCGTTTCTCTTGCTGGTGAACTCTTATCCGTCCCTCGCCGCGATGGAAGAGCAGCAGGCGAAACTCCAGTCCGATGCCGTGTTCGTCAAGGCTCTCAATGCCTACTACCAGACCGGTTTGCCGTACCAGCGCATCGACGTCAGTCTGCTTCGCGCTTTCGATGGCGTACCCAACGTAGAATATCCGCCCATCGAATCGGGCAAGCCCCCGCGGGTTTTCGAACTGCGCACCTACGAATCGAACAATGCCGCCACGCTGGCCCGCAAGATCAAAATGTTCGAAGACGGCGAGATCGCCATCTTTCGCCGCCTCGGCATGAAAGTGGTGTTCTTCGGCTCTGCCATGGCCGGTGTCAACCTGCCGAACCTCACCTACATGCTGGGCTACGACGACCTCGCGCACCGCGAAAAGGTGTGGAAGGCATTTGGCGCTGACCCCGAGTGGCAGAAGATGCGCGCGCTGCCCGGTTTGGCCGATTTCGAAATCGTCTCCAACATCTCGAGTATCCTGCTCCGTCCGCTCGCGTTTTCCCCGGTTCGTTGATAGGCAATTCGATGACCGCGCCCCGGCTGCTGCTCATCGCTTGCTTCTGGGGTGCGCCGCTGGCCGCGAGCCACCTTCCGCCGGCCCCCCAACTCGAGATTGAGCGCCTGCTGTCCGCGGAGATGTCGCGCGCCAACATTCCCGGACTATCGGTCGCCCTCGCCGCCGGAGGCGAACTCGTCTTTGCCGGCGGCTTCGGTTTAGCGGACGTTGAGAACTACGTACCAGCCAAGGCCAACACCGTTTACCGCACGGCATCCATCGCCAAGGTTATGACCGCAGTGGCCACGATGCAACTGGTCGAAGCCGGTAAGATCAGTCTCGACGCTCCTATCCAGCGATACGTTCCCGCGTTCCCGGCCAAGCCATGGCCTATCACCGTTCGCCAGCTTCTCAATCATCAGAGCGGCATCCGTCACTATCGCAACCAGGAGGAAATCGACTCCACAAGGCACTTCCCGGACCTGCTACCAGCTCTCCGCGTCTTCCAGAACGACCCTCTCGTAGGCGAACCCGGCACACTCGTCCGCTACACAACCTACGGATACGTTCTGCTCGGCGCGGCCCTGGAACTCGTCACTGGACAGCGTTATCTCGAATACCTGCGGCAACACATCCTTGCCCCCGCGGGTATGGAGCGGACGCGCCAGGACCATCTTTTTTCCATCGTCCCTAACCGAGCGCGGGGCTATACGCTGACCCGAGCCGGCGTCCTCCAGAATTGCGCCCTCGCCGACACGAGTAACAAGGTGCCTGGCGGAGGGCTGCTCTCGACGCCAGAAGACTTGGTCCGTTTCTCGCTCGCGTTTCGCCGCGGCGCGTTGCTCCGGGCAGGCTACGTTGACATGATGATGATGCCCTCCAAACTGAAGGACGGCCGTCAAACTGCTTTGGGTCTAGGCTGGAAGCTCACCACCGTGGACGGCCGCAAGGCTGTCTGGCATGACGGTGGACAGCAGGGCGTCTCCACAATCCTGATGCTGCTGCCCAGGGAAGGCGTCACCGTCGCCGTGATGTGCAACCTCGAACGAGCCGCTCTTCGCGACTTGGCCACGCGCATCGCCGACATTCTAGTCGATGTCGTGCCTCTGCACGATACGGCCGCTACGCCCTGACCCATGAAAGCCGTTGTTCTGCTCAGCGGCGGACTCGACTCTGCCACTGTCCTCGCCATCGCCAAGTCCGAGGGTTTCGAGTGCTACGCGCTGTCGTTTGACTATGGCCAGCGCCACGCGATCGAACTCAATGCGGCCCGCCGGCTTGCCGCCGCGTTGGGCGCCGCCGAACACCGCGTCGCCCGCATCGACCTACGTATTTTCGGCGGCTCTGCCTTAACGGCCGATATCGACGTTCCCAAGCACTCGAATTCCGCCCCGACCGGCCAGGAAATCCCGATCACCTACGTACCTGCCCGCAACACCATCTTCCTTTCCTTCGCCCTGGCTTGGGCTGAAGTGTTGGGCGCAAGCGACGTCTTTATCGGCGTCAACGCGCTCGATTATTCCGGCTACCCCGATTGCCGTCCGGAATACATCCAGGCTTTCCAGCACATGGCCGCACTCGCCACGCGAGCCGGCGTCCAGGGTAGTCCGCTGCGCATTCGCACGCCGCTCATTCAACTCACGAAGGCGCAAATTATCCAGCGCGGCGCGGCCTTGGGCGTCGACTTCGCCCTCACTACCAGTTGCTACGATCCCTCGCCCGACGCCCTTGCCTGCGGCACCTGCGATTCCTGCCTTCTCCGCCGCAAAGGCTTCCTGGAAGCTGGCCTCCCGGACCCTACCCGCTACCGCAGAATCCCCGTGTGACCCACCGAGTAACGGCCCGGTTGCGGCCAGACACATAGCCCGTGCGGTCCGCGGCCGACCTTGATCCGCGCCAGCAATTTCCCTGTGGCGGTCTCGAACGCGTACACCTCGGAATGGTAACGACCGGAGAGCCACAACACTTTTCCGTCCGCCGACAATCCACCCATGTCCGGACTTCCCCTCCCCGGCACCTGCCACTTGGCGATCAGCTTCTGCGTCGCAAACTCCATCACAGAGACGCTGCCTTCCGCACGGTTCGAAATGTACAGGTGTTTGGAATCACGGCTCGTGTACAGCCCGTGGCACCCTTTGCCTGTTGCGATGAAGCTCTTGATCTCCAACTTGTCCCCATCGATCACATGCATACCGTCGTTTTCCATGTCCGCTACATAAAACAACTTGCCGTCCGGCGAGAGCTTCACGTCTTGCGGCATGCCCCCGTTGGGCAGCGTGATCTTGCCGAGCACCTTCCGGTTTACGGTGTCCACCTTCACCATCTCACCCGAAAATTCGCAGGTCGCCAGAGCATAGCTGCCGTCCCGCGAAAAGTCCATGTGGTCGACGCCGCGGCACGGCACTTTCACCGACTCCACCAGTTTCATCGTCTTCGGGTGACGGAAATCCAGCCTGCGCATTCGTTCCGCCACGACAATCGCATACTGCCCGTCGGGGGTGAAGTAGAGGTTGTAGGGGTCTTCGATCTTCAGTGTGTCGACTTTCTTTGCAGTCATCGGGTCAATAACCGTGAGCGTATTCCCCTGGTCGTTGCCGACATAGAGGGTTTTCAGATCGTAGGACGGAGTCACGTGTTGCGGCTCACGGTTCACGGGAAACTCGTCCACTACTTTGTAAGTGTCCGGGTCGATCACGTAGACCTTGTTGGCAACATTGCACGGCACATACACCCGTGCCGGCATTCCCTTCACAGCATCACTCAACTGCCCCGGGCGGCCTGCCGCGTAGATGTCGTTCTCCTCGAGGTACGGCGGCATGCCGGGAATCAATGCAGGCAAACCAGCTTTCACTTCCGATGGGGGCGACGAAACACGCGGCCCACAAGAACAAAAAATGAAGATTGAGATTCCGCACAAGAAGAGTTGAGATTTTCTGCACTTAGCTGGCATTGTGTTGTTCGCCCCTGCGAAGCTTCTTCTCTAAGGTATCAGTCGTTGACTAGCCGGTATAATTACTAAATGACAGCGAGCCCCTGCGTCCACCCGGCATCGCTGTCTGGATCTATCCAATCCTGGCAAGTCGGACCTTTCCCAAACAATACACATGAACGACTTCTGCTCCGCGCGTCTGTTTCACTTTTCCCGGCCCTTCTGGCGCAATTTCTTTCAGAGGGCTGGCCAGGTTTCTCTGGCGATCTCCCTCAGCGTGGCTCCTTCCTTGTGCCAGGAGGCGGTTCGTCCTGGCGTGAAGTCCCCTGACTGGCGGCTCACCCGGCTTAAACAGTACTTCCGCTCTCATCGCAGTCCGCTCGAGAAGGTCTCCGAAAGTTTTGTCGTGGCCGCCGACCGCTATAACCTCGATTGGCGCCTGCTTCCCAGCCTCGCCGTCATCGAGTCCGGCGGAGGGAAACGCTACCGGCGCAACAATATCTTCGGCTGGAAGTCCGGCCGCGCCCGGTTCAAATCGCTTGACCAAGCCATCGACTACGTCGCCTCCCGCCTTGCCGAATCCCCCATGTACCGTGGCAAGTCGATCTCCGAACTCCTCAGGAAATACAATCCCGCCCGCCCCATCTACGCGAAAAAGGTCATCCAGATCATGGATTCGCTTGCACCCGAAACGCCCCTCGCCGCCGCTGTCCCCTAGCCGGGTCTCGTTGTGGCACAATGGCGAGGCGGTAGGTCTTTCCCCTCCATGAACCGTCGCGCCTTTCTCTCGTTAGTACCGGTTGCCGCCGCCGCGGCCCCTCGCCCTCAAACGACCATCGTCTGGCGTCCTGGAGCCGACGGCTACCACTCCTATCGGATCCCGGCACTGCTCGCCATCGCCGACGGCACGCTCCTGGCCTTCTGCGAAGGCCGGAAGGACTCCCGCTCCGATGCCGGTAACATCGACCTTCTGGTGAAGCGGTCCACGGACCGTGGCCGTACGTGGTCCACACAGTCCGTTATCGCCGACTTCGCCACCGACACGATCGGGAACCCCTGCCCGGTCGAAGACCGAACTACCGGCGCCATCTGGCTTCCGCTCACCCGCAACCCCGGCAGCCTCAACGAACGCGAGATCGAGAAAGACTCCTCGCGCGGCACGCGCACCGTCTGGATGACCCATTCCACCGACCGCGGCCAGACCTGGACTCCGCCGGTCGATATCACGTCCACCACAAAGGACCCGGGTTGGGGCTGGTATGCCACCGGTCCCGGCAATGGGATTCAACTCCCCTCCGGCCGCATGATCATCCCCTGTGACCACCGCCGGTTCGCCGGCCAAGCGCGCCACTCGCACGTCATCTATTCAGACGATCACGGTCAGTCCTGGAAACTCGGCGGATCCGCCCAACCCGACACCAACGAATGCGCCATCGCCACCCTTTCGGATGGGTCGCTGCTGCTCAACATGCGCAGCTATCACGGCCGTAATCGCCGGGCGATTGCCCGCTCCATCGACGGAGGACTCACCTGGGTCGACGGCGGGCTCCATCAGGACCTGATCGAGCCTGTCTGCCAGGCCAGCATGATCCGCTACGACCGCCGGTTTCTGGCTTTCTCCAATCCCGCCTCCACCCGCCGCGAACGCCTGACCGTCCGCCTCTCGTCCGACGACGGCAACTCCTGGCCGCATTCCCGGGTTCTCCACGAGGGGCCGGCCGCCTATTCTTCCCTCGCCGCTCTTCCCGACCGTTCGCTCGGCTGCCTTTATGAGTGTGGCGAGCAAACTGCTTACGATACCATCACTTTCGCGAGAATTCCCCTATCATGGTTGACTACATCGAATACCTGAAGACCGTCGACTCCCCCACGCTCTCCAACGCCATCGAACTGCTCGATGTCCGCCCACGCAGTGTGGGTTTTCTGCCTCTCTCCATCCGTTGTCTGTTCCCGGAATTCGGGCGTATGGTGGGTTACGCGGTCACCGCCGAAGTCGAGACTATCACCCGCCGGGAACCTGGCGACGCCAACCGCTTCATCGAACTTTACGAAGCCGTGGCCAACTCCCCCAAACCCGCCGTGATCGCTTTCCAGGAAATTGGCGGCAACGGCGATTTCGCCGCCCATTGCGGTGAGGTGATGGCCACGGCCTTTACGCGGCTTGGCGCCGTTGGTCTGGTCTCCGACTGCGCCGTCCGCGATCTTCCAGAGGTGCGCGCTCTCGGCTTTCAGTACTTCGCCCGTGGCGTGGCCGCCTCCCACGGCTACTTCCGCATCCACCGCGTCGGCGTCCCCATCCAGATCGCCGGTGAAATCATCCGTCCCGGTAGTCTCCTCCACGGCGACGAGAACGGCCTCCTCCTCGTCCCGGATGGGATTGAACCCACAGTCGCCGCCAAGGTGGACGCCGTCCGCACCCGCGAACGCAAGCTAATGGACTACATGAAGAGCCCCGAATTCACCCTCGAAGGTCTCCGCGGCCGCATGGTCGAATAAAGCGTTTTGGAGTGGGCGAAAGCCACGCCTCCGTGCTAAACTGACGGGTGGCTTTCAGTACATGGTTATTCTTCTGACGCTCGTCCACATCATTGTTTGTCTGTTCCTGATCATCGTGGTGCTGCTGCAAAGCGGCAAGGCGGCCGATCTGGCGGGCGCGTTTGGTGGGATGGGTTCTCAGACGGCATTTGGGGCCCGCGGGGCGGCTACTGTCTTAACCAAGGCAACCACCGTCGCCGCTGCGCTGTTTATGGTCACTTCTCTGTCTCTGTCGATAATCGCCACGCGGCAGCAGGGCGGAGGCACCACAGTACTGGAGAGTGTGAAGCCTTCGGCTCCCAAGCAGACGGAGAAGAAGGCCGATCCGGGCAAAGGCTCGTCGATGACGTTGACGCCGGAAGGCGCCGGTCCGGGACAGTCGGTGACGATCCCGCTTCCCCCGGCCCCCCAGGGCGAAGCGCCTAAGCCGGAACAGAAGAAGTAGTCTTTCCCAGGCTTGCGGAGGTGGCGGAATTGGCAGACGCACTAGCTTGAGGTGCTAGCGGGAGCAATCTCGTGGGGGTTCAAGTCCCCCTCTCCGCACCAAGTTTCGGCCTGTAACTCCAAAGGGTTGCAGGCCAATTTTCCTTTTTGCGTCGCAGATTCGGTCTGATCGCCTTGCTTGATTTGAATGGTGCGAGAATGCTGGGGGAGAGAATGAGCGGGTGGTGGGCTCGACAGAACTCGAATCTGTGACCTCCTGCGTGTCAAGCAGGCGCTCTAACCAACTGAGCTACGAGCCCTCAAAACTGCAAAAGAACTAAACTCCGCCAACGTGACCGCTCGGAGTCCAATACGGCTGTAAGCCACTGCAAACCCGCGACCGAGTCAAAGAAGCACTCGAACAGCTTGAGCCACAGGCCTAAGCCTTAAGGGTACCACAAGGCGGCTAGCCGTCCAATTCGGCTCTGCCCTATGGGCCGTCGAAAGCTCCTTATTGGAATTTCACGAAACTGTTAAATTTCTGACAACGCCGTCTGGTATGCTGACGGTAAGGTTAGTCCAGCATGATACATTTGTCCAAGACTCTCTTCGTCTTTTGTTTTCTTGCCGCGAACTCCCTGTTTGCGCAAGCGATTGCGGGTTTCGGAGGACTCTCCGGCGTGGTTCGAGACGCGTCCGGTTCGGTGGTCCCCAACGCGAAAGTGATCGTTGCCAATACGTCGAAAGGTATTGAGCGCAACCTTGTCACGAACGACGCGGGCGTATTCAATGCGCCGGCGCTGGTTCCGGCGACGGGTTACACCGTCCAGGTTACGGCGGATGGCTTCTCAGCTTACGAAGCAAAGAACATCGAGATTCTGGTTGGCCAGAACATCAATCTGAACGTCGTGGTTCAAGTGGCTTCGGCCGCAACCTCAGTTGAGGTGCTGGACGTAGCGCCAATCATCGAACAGACGCGGACGGGTGTTTCGCAGGTGGTGAACAGCCGGCAGATTCTGAATCTGCCGATCAACGGCCGGCGGGTGGATAGTTTCGCTCTGTTATCGCCAGCGGTGGTGTCCGATGGCACATTTGGGCTGGTGTCGTTCCGCGGCATCGCGGGCGGGAACTCGTTTCTGACGGACGGGAACGATACGACGAACCAGTTCTACAACGAGAACGCGGGCCGGACGCGCATTACGACGCAGATCTCGCAGGACGCGGTGCAGGAGTTTGAGGTATTGACCAACGGTTACTCGGCGGAGTTCGGACGCGCTTCGGGTGGGGTGATCAATACGGTGACCCGCTCGGGCACGAACGCATATCACGGGACGGGGTACTGGTTTTTCCGCAACCGTTCGCTAAACGCGCGTGATCCTTTCGCGCCGACGAATCCTCCAGAGGTACGTCACCAGGCCGGCGGATCGATTGGCGGTCCGATTAAGAAAGACAAGCTGTTTTTCTTCTTCAACGGCGAAACGACGCGGAGGAAGTTCCCCCTCGTAGCCTCGCTGACGCGGCCCCCACTGTTTGACGGTAACGGCAATTTTGTGGGAACGTGCGATGCGACGCCGGCGCAGTGCCAGGCGGCTTTGGGGTGGATTACGAGCCGGCACTTCCAGGTGCTGGACCGCCGCGCGGATTCCGAACTGGGCTTTGGCAAGTTGGACTGGCGGCCGACAGAACGGAATGCTTTCAGTTTTTCTTTTAATTACTTGCGATGGATTTCGCCGAACGGGATTCAGACGCAAGCCGTGCTGAACAATGGCAACGGAATTGGCAACAACGCCGATTCGACGGTCCGGACCCGGTACGGTCGGGCATCGTGGACGTACATTCCGACGACCACGGTGGTGAACGAGTTGCGCTATGGGTGGTTCAAGGACCGGTTGTTCGACGATGCCAACCCCGCGCTGGTGCCTGCGTCCACGGGACGGCTGCAGATTACCGTGCAGGGCCAAAGCAACCTGGGTGTGGCAGATGCCTATCCTCGCCTGAATCCTTCGGAGAACCGACATCAGATCGCCGACAACCTGACTTGGACACGAGGTAAGCACACGCTGAAGATCGGCGGCGACTATGTCAACACGAGGGACTACAATGCCATCCTGCGCAACGGCAACGGCACGTACAACTACCCCACGTTTACAGCCTTTGCCTTGGACTTCTCGGGCAACACGGCCGGGACCAAGCGGTGGCAGAGTTTTTCGCAGCGGTTCGGCAATCCCGTCGTAGACACGACGATCCAGGACGTGAGTTGGTATGTGCAGGACCAGTTTCGTGTGAGCAAGAACCTCACGCTGAACATGGGTGTGCGATATGAGTATGCCGCGCTCGAACAGCCGGTGTTGACGAACCCGGACTATCCACTGACGGGCAAGGTGAATTCGCCGGGGAAGAACTTCGCTCCCCGGTTCGGACTCGCCTACGCCTTTAACGACAACAAGACGGTGGTTCGCGCAGGGTATGGGATCTTCTATGCCCGCATCCAGGGTGGATTCCTGAACACGCTGCACCTGGAGAACGGCATTTACCAGAAGCAGATTAGTTTCAACGGCAATGTACCGGCGGAACAGGCTCAGGGTCCGGTCTTCCCGGCTGTACTGGCGGGCACGGAGCGGAACCCGCCGGCCGGGACCGTCGATGTCACCTTCGCTTCTCCGGATTTCCGGAACCCCTACACGCAGCAGGGCGATATCGGCATCGAGCGGCAACTGACGCAGAACCTGGGTTTGACGCTGTCCTACATCTGGTCGAAAGGGGTGCATCTGACGACGGTGCGGGACCTGAATGTCGGGGCCCTGGGGCCGGAGGTTACCTACCGCATCAACGATACGGCAGGCAACCAGGTGGGCACCTACTCGACGCCCACCTACCGCTTGGCCAACCGCGTCGACCCGCGGTGGCGGCGCGTGAACATGGTGGACCACGGAGCGAACTCCTACTACAACGCGATGGTCGTCCAACTGCGGAAGCGCATGAACCGGCAGTTTGAGGGGGGAGTCACCTACACATGGGCGCATGCCATCGATTACAACCAGGGCGGCGGCAACGACAATATTTTCTTCTCAAATGGTCCTCGATCGCTCTTCAACGGGGACTACCGGCAAGACAAATCGTCGTCTTCGCTCGACCAGCGTCACCGGTTCGTGGGTACGTTTATCTGGATGCCAACGTTCACCAAGTCGGACTCGTGGATGGCGAAACACCTGATCAACAACTGGCAGCTTTCGCAGATCACGACGTTCGCGTCGGCGCAACCCCAGACGCCGACGATCTTCGTCTCGGGCAACCCGTTTGCGGGCGCGGCGTTCAATACATCGCTGAACGGATTCGGGGCGTCGTCACGCGTACCCTTCATGCCGGCGGCGTCGCTCGACGTTGACCAGGTTTACCGGACCGACGCGCGGCTGACGAAGGTGTTACCGTTTAGCGAGCGGTACCAGCTTCACCTGAATTTCGAAGCGTTTAACGTGTTCAACCACGTTTCGTACACGGGCGTGAACGGACAGGCCTTCGAAGCCCGCAATGGCGTGTTGACACCCACGGCTCGGCTGGGTGAAGGCTCGGCTTCGCAGGGATTCCCTGACGGGACCAACGCCCGGCGGGCCCAGGTGAGCCTCCGCTTCATTTTCTAGGCTGGAAATTGAACAGAGGGCCGCATCTTCGAATGGAGGTGCGGCCCTCTTTGCGTCAGAAGGCGGCTGCGGCGATGCGGGATAGAAAGGCATCGGACGAGCCGGAACGGGCAGGTTGCAGCGGCGATACGACCGGGTACTGAGCTGAAGTGGTCGCCCCTGCGAGGATGGCATCTCCAGCGGTGGTGAGCGCGAGCGCGAGCGGCGCGTCACTCCCGGTATGCCCAAGGAAGGTCGAGAAATTCGAGATTGTGCCGGAGGGTTCGAGGCGGAAGAGGAAGCCGTCGTAGACGCCGGCGAAGGACGCCTGAACGGGTGAGGCGGTGGGGAAGTTGATCGAGGCCGTGTAGCCGGACACAAAGGCACGACCCGCGGAGTCGAGGCGGATAGCGCTGGCGAGATCGACGCTCCGGCCGCCAATATAAGTGGAGTAAGCCATCGTGCCGCCCGCGGTGTACTTGGTTAGGAAAGCATCGACGCCACCGCCGGCATGTTGGTTTTGAAATGCGCCGAGGACGGGAAAGTCGGCGGAGGCGGTGACACCGGTGACGAAGGCGGTCAGGTTGGGGTCGACGGCGATGCCCGCGGCGCAATCGTTGCTTCCGGCGCCGCCGAGATAAGTGCTGTAGACGAGGGAGTTGCCCGAAGGAGAGAGACGGGCCACAAAGGCGTCCTGTTTGCCCTTGAGGGAGGACTGTGCGGCGGATTGGATGGGGAAGTTGGTGGACGCGGTGCAACCTGCCAGGAAGGAGCTGCCATCGGGGGAAACGGCCAGCGCGGTGGCGCGGTCGTCGCCATTGCCCCCGAAATAGGTGGCGAACTCGAGTGCGAAGTAGGAATTGAGCTTCAGGAGGAACGAGTCCTTCTTGCCGCCATTCTTGAGCTGGGCCGGCGTCTTAACGAGGAAGTTGGTGGACAGGGTTTCACCGGCCACATACACGAGGCCGGAGGGGTCGACGGCGACCGCGTTCGCGGTGTCAACGCCGGAGCCACCGAAGTACGTACTGAACAGAAGTGTCTGACCGGCCGAGTCGATCTTGGCAATGAAGGCGTCACGCGCCCCGCTGCGTTTGGATTGAAGCGGCTGGACCACGGGAAAATTGGCGGAGGTGGTGTAGCCAACGACGAAGACGTTGCCAGCAGGGTCGAGCGCGAGCGCGGTGGCGCGATCGTCGGCGCTGCCGCCGAGAAACGTGGCCCAGAGGATTTGGGAGCCGGACGGATTGAGCTTGACCACAAAGGCATCGGTGTTGCCGCCGAAGGCGCGGAGCGGGGACTTGACCGGGAAACTGGGCGAATCGGTGTGACCGGCAACAAAGATGTTGCCGGCCGAGTCGGTCGCAACGGCGGAGGCGCTTTCGGTGCGTGAACCACCCAGGTAGGAAGAGTAGGAAATTGTAGGGTCGATGTAGAGGGGCAGCCCGCGGTCGTATGCGCCGATTCCGAAGCTAACCACGCCGGATTTGGCGATTCGATAGTGACCTTCGACGGGAACGCGACGCCCGGACATAGAAACCTGGTAGAGCACGGGAGGGCTTTCCCGGAGGATTCCCGCGGCGGTGTGGACCTCCAAGCCACCGTTTTTCGCAATTGCGACGCGGCGCGCGCCGGAGTAGCGCAGACGCAGGCTCATGGCGTTGGATTGCGGGGAGACGACGAATTCCGATTTCAAGGAATGCCCGGAACTGCGCCAGATGGCGTCGATGCCCGGGTAGAGGTTGCGGTAGGCGAGGGCGGTGGGAATCGCGGTCTTCAGCAACTTGTCGCTGCCGGTGAAGAAATTGGCACGCAGGCGGAAGACCTCGAGGCGTTCGATGGTGGGGGTGTTCGCGCCCGGAAACTCCAGCGCCACCATGCTCTTGCCGCGCGTGAAGTAGATGCGCTCGGCGGTAAACCGGGCCTGGTAATCCCGAGTTTCGACAGTGTAGGAACCGTCGGGGTTGGAGAAGAAGAGGAGGGGAAGCGCCATTAACAACATCGGTAAATCGTCCTAATAGTGGATCGGTAGAATTCCCTAGGGACTTTAGGGCCCGCTAAAATTGAGAAAGTGTATTCCCGCCACGACCGCTTTCTACTCCAGGAGTTGGTGCTCCGTGACTTCCGGATCCGCTACCGGAACATGTCGCTGGGGGTGTTTTGGAGCCTGTTGAACCCACTGGTGATGATGGGAGTGTTGTGGTTTGTGTTTACGCGGGTGTTCCCGGTGAAGTGGTCAGACGATTATCACTTGCTGGTGTTGTGCGGACTGGTGCCTTTCAACTTCTTCTCGTTGGGCTGGTCGACGGGAACGGTTTCGCTGCTAACCAACTCGAATCTGATCAAGCGGGTTCCGATTCAGCGGGAGATCATCCCGATGTCGACGGTGCTGGCGAATGGGATGCACTTTCTGATTCAAATCGCGCTGTTGCTGGCGCTGGTGCTGCTAAGCGGGCGGAAGCCGACAATCCTGTGGGCCTGGCTGCCGCTGGTGTTTGCTCTGGAGGTAGCGCTGGTGTGCGGACTGAGCCTGATGACGTCGGCGCTGGATGTGTATTTCCGGGATGTGCGGTACGTGGTGGAGTCGTCGACGATGCTGATGTTCTGGCTGGTGCCGATCTTCTATGACCATGGATCGGTGCCGGCGCAATGGCACTGGGTGTATTGGTACAACCCGATTGCGGCAGTTGTCTTGTGTTGCCGGAACATTCTGTTGCAGGCGCGCGTGGAGCCGGAGACGATGATAAAACTGGCGGTGCTATCGCTGGGGACGCTGGCGTTAGGGCTCGGCTTCTTCCGGATGGTGAAAGCGCGGTTCGCGGACTATATCTGATGCCCCGGATTGAGTTCAAGAAAGTTTCGAAGATCTACTCGCGGCAATCGCGCGAGTTTGTGTGGCGGTTTCTGCTAGAGGCGATGGGGGGCAAGAAGGGCGCGCCGCTGTACGCCCTGCGCGACGTGACACTGACGGTGGAAGGCGGAGCGGCAGTGGGAATTGTGGGGCATAACGGCGCGGGGAAGTCGACGTTTCTAAATCTGGTGGCGGGATTGACGGTGCCGGAGGAAGGGGCGGTGACGGTGGACGGACGTGTCTGCGCCATGATGGAACTGGGTTCCGGGTTCCATCCGGATTTGACGGGTGCGGAGAATGTGAGGATCAACGCGGCGCTGCTGGGGATGACACGAGAGGAAGTAGCGGCGAGATTTGACCGGATCATCGAATTCGCCGGATTGGGGGACTTTATCCGCGAGCCGTTGCGGACGTATTCGCAGGGGATGATTCTGCGGCTGGCTTTTGCGGTGGTGGCACACGCGGACCCGGACATTCTGCTGATCGACGAAGTGCTGGTGGTGGGCGACCAGGACTTTCAGGACAAGTGCTTCGGGTTCTTCCGCGAAATGAAGCGGCGGGGGAAGATTCTGATTTGCGTGTCGCATGCGCCAGAGGTGCTGGGGCGGATTTGCGAAGACGGGATCTGGCTGGACCACGGCCAGGTCAAGATGCAGGGACCGCTGGAAGAAGTGTTGAACGCCTATTCCGGCAAACCGGTGAAGAAGGTTCGCACGAGGAGCTAATCATGTTGAAGGAATGGTTACTCGCTGAAGACGACCAGGAGATAGCGAAAACCCGGCCCGTGCTGGAACGCGTGCCGGAAGACAAGCTGGGCTGGAAGCCGCACGAGAAGTCGCCGACGATGGGGTGGCTGCTGCAACACCTGACTGACGTAGCGAGTTGGGTAGCGCCGACGCTGCAGCAGGATACGCTCGATTTGACGGGATTTGAGCCGCCCAAGCCCGCAACGGCGGTGGGTCCGGTACTGGCGAAGTTCGAGGAAGAGGTGAAGAAGGCGCGGGCGGCGCTGGAAGCCACCGACGATGAGGCGCTGCACCGGATCTGGACAATGACGATGGGCGGCAAGACACTGGTGGAGAAGAAGAAGATCGACGTGCTGCGAGAGTTCATCCTCAGCCACCACATCCACCACCGGGCACAGATGGGCATGTATCTGCGGCTGAACGATATTCCGGTCCCGGCGATTTACGGGCCGTCGGCGGACGAAGGCAGTTTCGGTTAGCGCTCGCGCTCGTAAACGACGCTTCCGTTGACGATGGAGGCGATGGGCGCGCCGCGCATCCGGCGGTCGTGGAAGGGCGAGTTCTTGCTCTTGGAGAACGTCTTATTGACGTCGTAGGTCCAGCCGAGGTTGGGATCGAAGATGGTGACGTCGGCGTGGGCGCCGGGGGCAAGGCGGCCGCGGTCGAGTTGGAGGACGCGCGCCGGGCCGGTGGTGAACAGCCCGATGAGGCGCATGAGTGAGATGCGTCCGGAGTGGACGAGGACTTCGAGGGAGAGCGGGATCGCGGTTTCCAGGCCGAGGATACCGAAGGGGCAGCGCTCGAACTCCTGCATCTTCTCGCTGCCGGCGTGAGGGGCGTGATCAGTGGCAATCACCTCGACAACGCCGCTGACCAAGCCATTGACGACGTTGTGGATGTCGCGCGGGGCGCGGAGGGGCGGCTTCATCTTGTAGTTACTGTCGTAGGGGATAGTTTCTTCGTCGGTGAGGACAAAGTGGTGGGGAGTGGCCTCGCAACTGACCTTGAGATTGCGGGCGCGGGCGTAGCCGACCATGGCGACGGCGTTACTGGTTGAGATGTGCGCGATGTGAAGGCGCGCACCGGTGACCTCCGCGAGGAGGATGTCGCGGGCGACCATGACGTCTTCGGAGGCGGAGGGGATTCCGCGCAGACCGCGGCGAACCGAGGCCAAGCCTTCATGCATGTCGCCGCCGGCTGAAAGGTTGAGGTCTTCGCAGTGGTCGATGACGGGGATGTCCCAACCGGAGGCGAGTTCCATGGCGCGGCGCATGACGCGGGAATTCATGACGGGGCGTCCATCGTCGGAGATGGCCACCGCGCCGGCCTGTTTCATCGCGCCGATGGAGGCGAGTTCTTCGCCCGCGCTGCCTTTGGTGATTGCGCCGATGGGGAAGACGTTGACGGGCGAAAGATGGCGGGCGCGTTCGATGATGAAGCGGGTGACGGTGGCGCTGTCGTTCACCGGCATGGTATTGGGCATGCAGCAGATCGAGGTAAAACCACCGGCGGCGGCGGCTTTCCCGCCGGTTTCGATGGTCTCGGCATGCTCGAAGCCGGGCTCGCGCAGGTGGACGTGCATGTCGATGAAGCCTGGAGCGACGATGAGTCCGGTGGCATCGAAGAGGTCCACGCCGGAGGCGTCGAGGTTAGCGCCGATCTGGAGCACTTTGCCGTCCGCGAGAAGGACGTCGGCAATCGCATCGTGGCCGGAGGCAGGATCCATCACACGGCCGTTTTTGATGAGCAGGGGTTTCATTGGTTGAGCACTCGCTCGAGAACGGCCATGCGCACGGCAACGCCGTTTTCCACTTGGTTCAAGATGACCGAGCGTTGGGAGTCGGCCACTTCGGAAGAAAGCTCACGGCCGCGGTTGATGGGGCCGGGATGCATGACGAGGACATCGGGGCTGGCCATCCCGACATGTTCCAGACGAAGGCCATAGAAGCCGAAGTATTCGCCCGGGGGGAAGGGGGTTTCGTGCAGACGCTCGAGTTGGACGCGGAGCATCATGATGACGTCGGCATCCTGAATGGCTTCGCGCATCTCGTAGGTGAGGGTGACGTTGGGGGTGAGGGAAGCGAGTTCGCGCGGAAGCAGAGTGGGTGGGCCACAGAGAACGACGTGGGCTCCGAATTTGGAGAGCAGATACATGTTGGAGCGGGCCACGCGGCTGTGGGCGATGTCGCCGATGATGGCGACCTTCAGGCCTTCGAGGGAGGGGCGGTGGTCGAGAATGGTGCGGGCGTCGAGCAGAGCCTGGGTGGGATGCTCGTGGGTGCCGTCGCCGGCATTGATGATGGGCGTGGGGAGGTGGCGCGCGAGGAAGTGGGGCGCGCCGGAAGCGGCATGGCGCATGACGATGGCGTCGGGCCGCATTGCGCCAAGGGTATTGAGCGTGTCCACCAGCGATTCGCCTTTCGAGACGCTGGAACCGGCCGCCGTGATAGAGATGGCGTCGGCGCCGAGACGCTTGGCGGCGATCTCGAAACTGGTGCGGGTGCGCGTGGAGGCTTCAAAGAAAAGGTTGACGATCATTTTGCCGCGCAACAGGTCGTACTTCCGGACCGGCTGATTATGGCCTTGCTGGAAGTCTTTGGCGCGAACAAGAATCTGTTCAATCTCTGGGCGTGTAAGTTCTTCGATACCGAGTAATCCGCCGGACATGAACCACCCCTAGTCGGTGCGCTCGACGAGGAGGACCTTTTCCATCCCGTCGATTTCCTGGAACTTCACTTCGATAATTTCGTTAGCCGTGGTTTGGACGATGCGGCCGATGTAGCGCGCCTCGATAGGCAGTTCGCGATGGCCGCGGTCGATGAGAGCGAGCAACTGCACACGGGCGGGACGGCCGTGGTCAAACAGGGCGTCGAGGGCGGCGCGCACGGTGCGGCCGGTATAGAGGACGTCGTCGGTGAGGATGATGTCCTTGCCGGTGACGGGGAAGCTGATCTCGGTAGCATTGACGACGGGCTGGTGCGAGACCGTGGACAGGTCGTCGCGATAGAGGTTGATGTCGAGGATACCGACCGGGATCTGACGAGACTCGAGGCTCTCGATCTTGGCGGCCAGCCGCTGGGCCAGAGGCACGCCACGGCGGCGGATGCCGATGAAGGCGAGTTTGTCGAGATCCTCGGTTTTTTCGAGGACTTCGTGGGCCAGGCGCACGAGCGTGCGGTCGATTTCACTGGCGGTCATGAGCTGACGTTTTTCGCGGGTAGCGGGCATTATGGATGTCCGAATCGGATTCAGGTTAGCACGTGGGGTGAGCTACCGGGTGGGCAATTGCGGCGAGGCGCGAAGCTGGAGAAGATGCTGGCCGCGTGGGAGCGTGAGTAGCTGGCTGGAGGAGTTGGGCTGGGGGACGCCGTCGACGGCCACGTTGACCGGACGGTCGAGCAGGAAATAGGCACGGGACGGGGAGGTATAGGCGACTTCGAAGCCTCCCGGAATGGTGGAGACCGAGCCGATGACAACCGACGTGTCGAGGATGCGCAAGGGGGGCGGAGCGTCGTGCTTCTCGATGGCGAAAGCACCGGGGGGGAGCCAGAGCACGTCGCCGGTGAGCAAAGGCCAAGGCTGTCCGTTGACGCGGGCCGCGCCTTGCCAGGGAATGCCGATGCCGCGCGGGGATTCGACTACGAGCTTCGGTCCGATTTGTTCATAGCGGGCAGGGACGGCGGCCGAGGCGGAGAGCAGTGGCAGGTCGGGGGCAAGGATGGAACTCTCGAAGTAGAGGGCGACGCGGGGAAAGGCTTTGGCGGCGAGGTGTACGAGTTGGAAGAGTTCCGCGCCGGTTTGCTGCTTGGTGGGATAGACATCCTGGTAGCGCTCGACGATGTTGATGTCGATGGCGAGGCGCTGGGGCTGTGTGGTGAGCGGGGCGTATTTGGAAGCGATGTCGGGGTAGCGTTCGGGGCCGAGGTGCCAAAGGGTGGCGGGGTCTTCGATGAGGAAGGTGATGTCGTGCTTGTCGAGCAGGGGAAGGAGGCGGGCGGCGTCGGCGCCGATAAGGTCGCGCATGTGGGTGTCGTAGCGGTCGTCGACGTGGGTGAGGACCAGGTCGAGGTTAGGGCGGACTTCGCGGAGGGTTTCCAGTTCGGCGATCCATTCCTGCTGCATGCGGGCGGCGAGGGCGGCGCGCCAGTCGAGGAACTGGCGCAGGGAGTTGGGGTCTTTGGCGTGGTGGCGGGAGGAGTTGGCGTCGAAGAGGTCGCGGGGATCGAAGTTGAAGGCGGCCTGGAAATTGCGGCGGACATTGTCGTTCATGGGGGTGAAGCGCGAGGCGTTGGCGTGGCCTTCGAGGGATTCAAAGTAGAGTTCGGCAAGGTTGACGCCATCCCAGTCAAAGCGTGTCAGGAGGCGGCGGAGCCCGGTGGATATCGCGCGGCGGCAGTCGGGGTTCTGGAGGTTCATAAGACGCCGCCAGTCGAGGTGGGCGTCCTGGAGGACAGCAGTTTTTTCGCGCCATTCGGGGTGGGCCTGCCAGAAGGCTTCGGAGACGTGGGGGAGTTCGAGCCAGGCGTAGGTGAGGATGGCGCGACGGTGGCAGGCGTCGATGAGGCGGTCGAGCCAGGCGTCGCGGGCGGGGTCGGCTTCGAAGTAGTGCCAAGCAGCGATGTGAAGGGCGGCGATGCCGGAGCGACGCCAACGTTCGGCAAGATAGTCAGGGTCGGCGCGCAGGCGATAGGAGGAGTCGAAGAAGGCCCAGAGGTGGCGGGATTGAAAGGGGGCGCGCGCGCCGGCATGGGCGAGAGTTTGGGGCAGATAGGGGAAGCGTTCGTAGCCCTTGGGTCCGGGTGGGACGGCGATCCAGACGATGTTGCCGGGGGCGAGCGGAATGGTGGCGATGAGGGGAGTGCTGGACCAGCGTTCGCGGGCGCGCACGCGGGCAGTAGGAGGCAGGTCGGTGGGTGTGAGTTCGACGGGTTGTTCCCAGATGATGGGGAGCTTGGGGTTGTGATCGTCGACGACGCTGCGGACGTTGACCGGGGCGGAGGAGGAGGGTTTGATGCCGGCGGATTGCGCGGCGGGCGAGTCGCCGGTGAGGACAACGGTGAAGCCTTGGGTGGCGAGTTGGGTGGCGGCGTTGGGTTGGGCGGCGGCAGCATCGGTGAGCACGACGAGGCGGGCTTGTTCATGGGGAAGAAAGCCGGCGCTTTCCAGCAGACGGGGCCAGGAGGTAGGCTGGTCGCCGTCGACACGATAGTAGGGCGTGGCGGCGAACGCGGTGGCGGCGAGAAACAGACTAA
>JAEUQD010000568.1 GCA_016789925.1 Bryobacterales bacterium
CCCTAGCATGTCAAGAATCGCGAATTCCACCCAAGCCTGTGGCGACCACAACGCGATCCCGTAGAGCTTGTAGTTGTCCTTGAACCGGTACAACTCCCAAAGCAGGTTCTCCAGGTCCCGCGCGTCCTTCCCAATAAAGAAGGGAAAGATCAAGTCCTGAAGGATCTTCGACAAGTACTCCGGCCGCGGCGGATTCGGCAGCGACAATCCCTCTGCCCCGTCCTTCGACCGTACGTGAACGAAGTACTCCTTGTCACGCTTCAACAGCTTCAGCGACTCGATGATCACCGGCGACGTGATCCCGTCTACCTTCAACACTGGTCTCGCCGCCGCTTTGTCCAGCTCCTCCACGGGAGGCCCAACGGGTTGAGCCCGGTCTCCGGAACAGGCACTGTAGGCGGCGGAACCCGCCGCGGCGGTGAGCAAGTGACGGCGCTTAATCGACATAGCCGTCCTATACTCTACCTCAATCGTCCTTCTTCTGCGACCGGCTCCTGTCGTTGCTGAAGTTCACCTGCGGTACCCCAAACTTGCCGCCCAACTCGTTCAAACGCGCCGGGTCGATGTTGCCCACGATGTTCACCACGGTGAATTCCTTGGCTTCCGCCGACAGAATCACCACGCTCTTGATCTGCTTGCCGTCCGACCGCAGGTAGATCCCGGTGCTTTCGCCATCGTTTTTCGTGCTCTTCACGTCGACGATCTTCTGCCACTCCGAGCCGCTCACCAGGCTCCGGATCTTGTTCACGTCATCCCCCGTGTACTGGCCCGGCTTGTCGAATGTGTAAGACCGTACGTAGATCCCCTTCAGCCCGCTCACCAGTTCGCGGGTTTTTGCCTGGTCCGGATCCCTGTCGCTCAGAAACCGCGAAGCCAGTTGGAGCATGTTGCTGTCCAGGTTCACCTCCACCGTCTCCTTCGCCTTCAGCCCCAGCGCCGCCAGTCCCTCCAGCGAGATGTCCTGCGCAACAAGTATCGGAGCGAGCAGGACTACCGCCCCCAAACAGACGCCTTTTCTCATTGCAGTTTCCTTTCACTCAATGCATTGACCTTCGCTTGCGCCACTTCGATCTTGGCGGCCGTGATCTCCAACGCCACCATCAACTGCTCCTTGGCCCGCCGCGCCTGATGATACCGGTACCCTTCTGAAACCCCAATGGTCATCATCGTCACCGAAGCCGCCAGCGCCAGCAGCCGCGGCCACTGCCGCCGGCGCGGCTGCTGTTGAGCCACTCGCGACATCACTCGCTCCGCAAACCCCGCCGGGGGCTCCCGCCGCTGAAGTTGCTCCCGAAGCAACTCTTCAAACTCTTCCATGTGCGGAGACTCCTTTCTCCAGCCGTGCCCGCAACGACGCCAGCGCCCGGTGCAAGCTGCTCTTTACGGTCCCGACAGGGATCTCCAGTGTCCTGGCGATCTCGGCTGGCTCCAGATCTTCCTGGTAGCGCAGAATAACCACCGCCCGTGCCCGCGCCGGTAGTACCGCCAGAAGTCGTCTGAGCCGGTCGGCCAGCATCGGATCGCGCGCTGGCGACTGGTCTACCGCTTCCGGCGCCTGGTCGAGGTATAACCGCGGCCGCAACTTCTGCCGCCGGCTCTGATCCACGCAGCGGTGGGTCGTGGTGCGCCGCAGCCAGTTGGTCAAGTGGCTTGGCGATTCAATGCTTTTCAGCGACCGGTACAGGTGCAGGAATACATCCTGCGCCAACTCCTCGGCGAGGGCGGTATTGCGCAGGAAATGATAGGCAATCGAGAAAACCATCGCCTGGTGGTGCCGCACAAGGAGCGCGAACGCGGCACTGTCGCCCTCAGCCGCACGGGCGAGCGTCCTCTCGTCAAGTGGCGTTGCCATCATCTCCGTTCGTAATTGAATACGCACGAAGGCCTTTGGCGATGGCAGGAAATTGTTTAGCGGGCCGTACGCGCCTTCGTCACGCTCTCCACGATCTCGTTGAACTCGTTGGTTTCGATCCCTTTTCCGCTCAACTTCAGACTGTACTTCTCGCCTTGGAACGGCACGATCTCAACTTCAAACGGGTTCTTGCGCTTCAGTTCCTTAATATCCTTGAACTCCCAGCGGCGGCTGTCTTCCGCCTTGTCCAGCGATTCGAAGATCAACCGGCTCTCCGTCACCATCAGCGTTCCGTTCGTACCGCCGATCATCTTGTCTCGCCGGGCCGGAAACTTGAACCGGTACGTTGTGCTGTCTGCCGGAGTTTCCCCAGGCTTCGGAGCTGCTGTCGCTGCCGCCATCCCCTTTTCCAACCACTGCTCCAAAACAGCCGATTCGCTCGCCACCGGCAGCCGGAAGCTGAGCCGAGTCGACTCACCCACGCGGTCCCTGACTGCTTTGCGCAATTGCACAACCAGCGAATCGTTTAACCGCGTCAGCGACTGGATATTGCCCTTTTCCAACGCAAACGACGATTCGGGTTTTTCCTGGTCCACAAACGTCAACATCGTTTCGTGGACCACTACCTTCCCGGGGATCGCACCGAACGGAGCCGATAACTCCGCGTTGAATACATGAACAGGAGCCTGGGCGAAAACAAACGGCGCGAGAACCAAGGACGCAAGAGAAAGCAATTTCACAGTCATAGGAGCCCTCCGGAGGATTCTCTCTTGATTATACGCGCCCGGTCCAAATTGCATGGGCCGTAGCCCCTAGTGCGATGCTCAATCCTGTCAAATAGATGGGCCAGACAAACGGCCCCGGAACCCCCCCGTTCAAGAGCAGCTCCGCATCCCAGCAGAATGCCACGATCATCACCACGCACCCGGCAGCGATTCCAATCCAATGCAGCAGTCCCACACGGAACGGCTTCCATAAGTAAAGACTGCCCCCTGCCACCATCGCCGTCGCCGCCAGCAGCGGGGCTATCACCGGTCCCCACCATGGCACCGGCAACAGAAATAGTAAATCCGGTGTTGTCAATGACGTCGGCCAGTCAATCAGGTACCGCAGCCCGGCATAGAAGAAGAGATCCCATAACCCGAAGGCAACCAGAAACACCGCGAAGCGCGCTGTACCCGTTTTGCCCAGCGCCATTCCCGCCGACCATAGCAGCGCCAGCGTCGCTGCTTCTCGAAGCCGCTCCGCCCGCCAGATCCGGATCACCTCTTCCGGAATCGGTCCTTTCCTCGGCGTAAGCACGGGAAACAGCTCATCCTTCGCCAATCCGGCTGCCTCCCGGTGCGGTGCGGAGAGAGCGCGCAGATAGACGACCACCGCCGCCTCGATGAATCCGAACGAGATTCCGAAAACCAGCAGTGCCAGAATTCCCTGGCGGAACGACACAGTCACTTAACGCGGTACGAGCTTCGGCTCGCCTCCCTCCATTCTCACGTCGCGAGTACCTCGATAGTCCTCTCCTATCTTCTCGACGAAAACGGTGAACTCCGTTCGCCGCTTTTCCCGCGCGCCGATCCAGTTATACGACGGGACCCCAAACAGCGAACCTCGCTCCACAGCCCGTTTCAATCCTTCCGCGAACGGCGAGTTTCCGAATTCCATGCCTCGCGCGATCACTTGGCCGTTCCACGGCGGACTCGTATTCCGGCGGTTCTCCTGCCAGTCCGCCAGCCACGGATTGGTTTCCGTCGGATAGGTATAGCCGATCAGCAGTCGATGCTTGGGGTGATACAGCGTGAAAAACTGGACGGTCCGCGCAGGGTCCATCAGGAGCGCCGAATAGGTCCCCGCATGTGCTTTAGTCTGCATCGGCCGGAGGTCCGCCGGCGTTCCATCGGCAGCAGTGCCTCGCGGCCAGGTGAATTCCGTATTCGGCTGTAGTGACGTCGTCCCCTGCGCCGTCAGCCCACGTGTCGCCGAGGCATCCAACATGGTCTGTCCCGGTTCAATAAATGGCGGGCCGAACGTCGCATGCTGCATCCATTGATAAGGCCGGTCGTAGTTTGCCAGGTTCTCAATCCACTCTTCGACCTGAAAGTACGCTTTCCCCCTTGGAAGCCGGATCGTCCGTTCCACCGTGTACTGCGTCCGCACCAGCGCCGCCCTGTACCGGAACGTGATCGCGTCGGGTCCGATGTCCCGTTCCACTTCTTTCCACCGGACAATCGGCGCTTCGCCGTGGTTTCCCAACTGGGCTTTCTCCTCGTACGTCGACGATGGTGGCCCATAAAAAGGAAAGCACAGCAGGTGACCCATGTATCCGGCTGATAACCACTTGTGCGGGTTCGCTCCGTAGATGGCATCGTCGCGTGCTGGGTCGTATGTGTCTGGGTCGATCGTCGGGTAGTGCGGCACCCGCATCGGGTTCACACCTCCAGGGAACCGGACCTCAGCGATATGTCCGCCGCCTGGTAGGACCGCTACGCGGATCACACCGTTCGACAAAACCCAGGCAGGCCGGCCATACACTTTTTCTTCCGTCACGGTGAGCCCCTGCTGGCCCGGCAGCAGGGCGGCGAAGATAAGCAGCACAGCAATCCGCATTTACAACCCTCTTAAGTAGCTGAGGTAGTCCTGCCAGCCAGGCTGGTTCTCTCGTGGCGCCCAAGGCGCGAAGTCCTTGTCCGTCGCCGGTCGCCACGGTCCCGGTTTCACTTCATAACAAACCGTATACTCTGACTCTGAGTAGATCGTGTGCCACACGCCGGCCTTCAGATCGATCCCCCAGGTCTCTCCCATTCCCGGTGCGCTCAAACGGTGGACCGCCGTGGGGTTTCCCTCGTCGTCAAAGCAAATAATCCTGGCCACACCTTCCAGCACCAGGAAGCTCTCCGGCTTGTCCGGGTTCAAATGCCGGTGCGGCGCGATGTATGTGTCGTGCATGAGGATATTGAGCATCCGGTGCGGATTATCTTCCGGCGCCGTGTGAAAGTTGTAGTTCATCCGGCGGCGCGGCGCGGCCGCTGCCTGTTGGATCACCTGATCGATCAGGGCTCGGTTAATCAAGGTAATGTCGGTCATATCGATAGGCGTTTTTGTTGTAGCACGCGCCGGTAGTCTCCCACCAGGCGCTCGGTCAACACCGGCATGTCCCAGTTGCGTTTCACTTCTTCGCGGGCTCGTTCCGCCATCCGATCCGCACCGTCGGGGTCTTGGAAGACGCGGATGATCTTTTGCGCAAATTCCTTCGGATCGTCCGCCAGAAAGCACACTTCGCCGTCCCGGTCGGCCAGGCCCTCTGCTCCCACTCGTGTCGACACCACGGGAATTCCGGAGGCAAACGCCTCTAGCAGCTTCACGCGTACACCTGAACCGCTCAGGATCGGGCAAACGAACACCGCGCACTCTGCCAGCGGAACCTGAATGTCATCCACGTATCCGCGCAAGTCGATTGCCTCTCCCAAATCCGGCAGCGAGTAGCGCGGCGGCGGGTCCGAGCCGATGATCACGGCACGGGCGTCCGGACAAACCTCCAACACGTAAGGCAGGCTTCGATGGACAAACCACTGCAACGCCTCGGCGTTCGGTTGATGGCGGAAGCTGCCCAGAAACAGCATTGTGTGGGGAGTTCGCCCACCGATCCGGAGCGGATAGTGCGAAACCGTGATTCCCGCACGCACGCGGTCCGTCGTCTGCCCCGCCAGCTTCGGTGCAAATTCCAGAAGAAAGTCCCGGTTCGCCCGGCTGCACAATTGCACGGAGTCGAATCGCGGAATCGTTTTCAGTTCATACCGCAGCGCCCGCAGGTACTCATACTGTGCAGCCAGCCGCTTCACCGATCCGTTCATGTGCGCCAACTGGCGTCCGATCGACTGAAAGTAGAGATCGTGCTCGAAAAGAAACTGGCCGATTTGGCGGAACTCTCCGCGGTACTGCGCCATCGGCAGATACTCAAACTGCACCACATCGATCCGTTGCTTGTAGATCTGCCGGTGAATGAGCCATTCCAGATCCGCGTTCGCATATTCGTGAATCGCGTGTGGCTCTACCGATCCGAAACTCCGGGTCTGTCCCTCCAGCCTGACCAGGTAGTTCGCCGACCCGCATCGTTCCTCGAGTTCCTTGTGCGGCGGAATCTCTTTCGGTTCGTCCACCAGCACGATCAAGTGCAACTCTGCGTGCGCGGTCAGTTCCCGGCCCGTCTGGTACATAAATACCGCGCCGCCATGCACCGGAGGGCAAATCGGATAGGGCGAAATGAACAGCACTCGCAGTCTGTCGGGCTCCGCCGCGAACTTGTGGAACCGGTCCGCGAAATATCCGCCCAAGGGCCGCCGGAACGCTTCGGTATCGCTGATCTGTGCCAAAGACCGAGCCCGCCAGCGTGCATGGACCGCACCCGGCAACTGGAGAAACGCCCGGGCCATTGCACCGAGGTTCGTCCGTTCCAGATTCTCCCCAAAGACGAGCGAAACCAGCGCTGAAGGGAACGCGAACAGGAAATGAGAACCGATTCGAAGCGGCTCGTGAATGTTCTTCCAAACAAACAGCAGCAGGTTCTTCTGGATCACCGAGTCGATATGCTGCCGGGTGAACTTCTTCCCGATCGTCCCGCGGTGTTCGTGATAAACATGGCTGGCTGGCTGGTAGAGCACTTTCCAGCCTCGTTTCCAGGCCATGTAGCCTAGATCCGTATCCTCCAGGTAAAACGGCTTCAGCAGTTCGTCGAATCCGCCCAATTCGAGAAACTTCCGGCGATCGAATGCGCACGACCCGCCCCCGCCGTAAAAACACGGGAACAACTCGTCCACCGCCGCATCATCGCGATGCCGCACCCGGAGTCCCCCGTTCTCCCACCAAGCTTGCGTCAGCCCCGTTTCTTCCCGCTGTTTGTTCGGATCGGAAAAGAAGATCTGGCACGAGACTGCAAACACTCGCTCATCGGTAAATCCGTCGAGGAGAGGTTGGAGGAAGCCCGGTGTGACCCGCATGTCGCTGTTCAGAAGAACAACGATGTCGTTCTTCGCAGCCTGGAAGCCTGCGTTCGATCCTCCCCCGAAACCGAGATTCTTCGGCAGTTCGACCACCCTGACTTCGGGGAAGCTGCTCTTGATGTACTCCGCGCTCCCGTCGGTCGAGCCGTTGTCCACGACGACAATTTCATTCCCCTCGCGGCCAGCCATCGCCGTGACTACCGATGGAAGATACTTCTCCAGCAGGTCGCGCCCGTTCCAATTAGGAATCACCACCGAGGCTCGCTGGGTGTTCGGTCTTGTATCCTCGGGAGCCCGCCGCTTCCCCGCAATCCACCAAAACAGGTCCGTCGCCAGCAGTACAACGAATGAGAGAGCCGTTAGGATCGGGCACAGAAGAACCAGCGGGATGGCCCGCACCCAGCGCAGCACGGTCGGCATCTAGACGGTCCGGACCTCCGGACCCAATCCGAACTTGCGCCCCACCCGGTACCAGCGCGATGACTGGACTAGATTCAATTGAGTCAGAATCTCTTCGCGCTCCCGCGACAATTGTAGTGCCCACTTCGTCCGCTCTTCGAGGTTCGTCTCTGCCTCTTTCAACAACTCGACGCATTTCGCCAGTTCTTCGCACTTCGCCTGGAGCTCGCCTGTCAACCGCTCCTCAGTCTCAATTGCCCACTTGGTCCGGGCTTCGACCTCTCCACTCAATTCAGCGATCTTCCCCTCGTAGCCGGCCGCCATCTCCCGCCCCGCCAATTGCTCCGCCGCAAGTTCCGTCTCCAGTCGGGAGACGTTTTTTGATGCCTCCGCCAACTCATCATTCAATTGCAGAGCCCATTTGTTTCTCGCCTCCAGGTCCGCAGTCTGTCCGCGAAACCGCTCGACCAGGGTCGCGTGCTCTGTTTTCAGCTCCTCCAGCCACGAGTCCTTTTTTTGTAGTTCTTGTTCCAGTCGCGCGATGTGCAATTCGCGTTCGCGGAGTACATTCGCCGCCGACGGCAAAAACGCGAACGCCGGCGCGCCCATCTGCGGTGTAAGAGCACAAACTGCCAGGAAGAAATGACAGGTCGAGGTGTCAGGGCTCCCGGTCTCCAGTCGTAGTTCCGCCGCCGAGCGACCTGCAACAGGCTGAAACACCACCGCCTCCGAGTGGTTCTGCACGAAGAGGGTTGCGGCCGGGAAGAACTCCTCTAGGGCCGTTCGAAACTCATCGAACGTGAATTCGTGCTCGTGGAAAGGATTCGGACCCGCCTGTTCCCGGCTT
>JAEUQD010000633.1 GCA_016789925.1 Bryobacterales bacterium
CGGCCGGAAGCTGACCATCGGCGGTGAGTATGGGCTTGGCAACGCCACATCCGTGTCGGTCGAGGCGAGCCACCACCGAGGTTTCCACTTACCGCGCATTCGGAACATTACCGGCATGCTGCCACCGCGCTACGAACTCGAGCAAACCGCACGGTCGGATTACTCCGGTGTTTCGATCTCGCTGAATCGCCGGATGACGAAGGAACTGGCATATCTCGTGGCTTATAACTTCGGCCGGACCAAGGACGACGGTTCGGACTTTGACGAACATCCACTCGATCCCTTGAACATCCGGCGCGACTGGGGATGGTCCCGCCAGCATCAGCGCCACCGGCTTGCGGCCAGCGCCGTGTTCGAACTGCCGGTGGACTGGCTGGAAGGCATTTCGTTTGCGCCGATCGCCTCGGTGGGCAGCGGACGGCCTATGAACGCGGTGCTGACAACCGACGTCTGGCGCACGGGAGCGTACCCTTTGTCGGCGCGGCCCCAGGGAATGGCGAGGAACAGCTTTTTCTCGCAGGGCACGGCCAGCCTGGACTTGCGGGTGATGAAAACGTTCCCGCTGATGGAGAACCGGGCTGTGCTACAAGTGGGCATCGAGAGTTTTAACCTGCTGAACCATACCAATACAGAACGGGTGAGCCAGTATTACTCCGCACCAGCGGGACGGCTGGCCAGTTATGGTTTGTCGCTGGAGAGCCTGCCAGCGCGCCAAGTACAGTTTCTAATGCAGTTTGAGTATTAAGAAAGAGAGAAGAAGAATGTTGGAATGGATGTTATTAGGCGCGGCGCTGTTACCGCACCTCGAACAGGTGACGCCCAAGATCTGGGCGGCCGGCTTTGCCGACAAACACGGTTCAGCCAATTGCGGCTGGATTGCGCGAGGAAACGACACGTTATTGATCGACCTGCCGCGCGGCGTCGCCGTGGCTGAGTTTCTGGCTGAGGTGAAGCGCATCGCGGGCAAACCGGTGGGCGAAGTGTTGCTGCTCACGCCGGGCAAAGGCGATGACGCGATTCTGGCCGAACTGGAGCGGAGCGGTGTGAAGCGCGCAGCGCCACGCGCCGACGGATTGTATTGGGATGCACAGTCGCGAGTCCTGTTTGCTGGGCCGAACGTCGTGAACGGACCGCGAGCTCCGCTGGCGGGAGCGAATACGGCCGAATGGGTGAAACGGCTGGGTAAGGCAGAACGGCTGGGGGCACGCCTCGTCGTACCGGGCCGTGGTTCCTGGGGCGCACCATCGATGCTGTCGCGCCAGCGCCTGTTTCTGGAAGAACTTCGCCGCCAGGTCGCCTACGGCATCACGATGGGCCGCCCGTTGGAGGCGATTCAAGCGGAACTGCTCCTGCCGGCGAGTTACTACACGTGGATGCCCTACGATAACCCGGCGGCCGCCGACATCGCCCATGTCTATGGGGAGTTCACCGCACCGATGCAGTTGAGCGGGGCGCGTCCGCGTGCGCTCGTCCTGATCGGCGACCGGTTTCACGAACCCGAACACCTGGAGGAAGGGCTGCGGCCCGCCTTCGCCGCCGCCGGCATTCAACCGCACTTCACCGTTGACGTAAAGCACCTGACCGCCAGTAACCTGGGGCAAGTCGACTTACTCGTGATCCTGCGCGATGGCATGCTGTGGCCGGGCGGCCCGGCGAAACCCTACGCGATCTGGATGACACCCGAGCAGGAACGCGCGGTAGTCGAGTTTGTCGAGGGCGGAAAGGGCTTTCTGAACCTGCATAACTCGATGGGACTGTATCCCGAAAATGGTCCGTATCTGAACCTCGTTGCCGGGCGCTACATCGGCCACGGCCCGTTGGAACGGTTTCGCGTGGAGGTGGTCGACAAGGCCCATCCGATCACAAAAGGCGTGCAGGACTGGTCCGCGGCCGATGAGCAGCACACACCGCCCTACGACGAAAAGAAAGCGCATCTACTGCTGCGTAACCGGTCCGACGAGGGCCAGACCGCGGCCGCCGGTTGGTGGTATGAACCGGGCAAAGGGCGGCTGGTTCACCTGGCGTCGGGCCATACGCGCGAAGCGTTGGGCCACCCGATGTTTCAGCGCCTGGTGGTGAACTCGCTCAACTGGCTGCTACGGAAGTAGTCAGGACTTCACCTGGTAGCGGCGGATGGCGTCCTTATCCAGGTCCACGCCAAGGCCGGGACGGTCGGACACCGTCGCATAACTCTCCTTGATCGGGATTGGCTCGACGATCAGATCGTCCTCGCGCAAAAAGCTGAGGATATCGCTGGGCAGCGTGCAGTTAGGCGCAGCCGCGCAGGAATGGAGATAGGACGCGTCGACGATGCCGCAATCGTTGCCCGAACCGTGCCACACGGGGCGTCCGGCCGCGCCCGCGAGATAAGCGTTGGCGACAAAGCTGCTCATGCCCGGGTTACCGCCCGTGTTGAACACCGAGCAGGCGTCTTCCTGGATCGCGCGGATCATCGCTTTCGGATCGCCCAGGTGGAGCGCCACGTGCGTCTTCACCTGTTTGCGCAGATTGCGGTAGCCCTCGTAGTCGGACTTATTGAAGGGATCTTCGAATACCAGGCAGTTGCCGATCGCGTCGAGCGGCTTGGCGACCTTCAAGAAGTCGGCATAGCTGTTGAACCGTGTGTTGGGATCGACGATGTACTTGATGCCGGGTGCGTGTTTAGCCAGGATCTCGGCGGTTTCCACCACCGGATCGCCTTGCTTACACTTGGTCTTCACCGAGGTGAACTTGCCGGCCACCGCGCGCTCGGCGACACGAATCATGCCCTTGGGCGTCCGGCGTCCGGTCCAATAGCCGACGAGCACTTTACGTTGCGCGAGACCGCCCAGCAGCCGGTACACGGGCCAGGAGAAAGCCTTGCCGACAAGGTCGTAGAGCGCCATCTCGAACGCCGCGTAGCCGGCACGGACCGGCAAGTCGAGATGGGTGAGATTGAGGTCGAGCGCGTTGCGGCCTTTGAGGGATGCGGCGTTGCGGGCGACACCGGCCTCATCTTCGCCGCGGCCCGTTTCTCCGATCCCGACAAGGCCGGAATCGGAGTGGATTTCCATAATGATCTTTGGGACGAGATCGAACCGGGAGGACTCGGCGGTCTCCGGGTCGGTGGTCGAGTCCGCCTTCATGGGCACGACAACCTTATATAGATCGATTCGAGTGATGGTGAGGCGCTCGCTGCGGCCGGCCGCGTTCAGGGGCAACGCGGCCAGTCCGGCAAGGCCGAGGGCATGGCGGCGGGATAGGCGTGGCATTGCACACCAATGTTCCCCAACCGGACGCGGGTGTCAAGCCATGACGGCGGAGCGTTCGGCAACACCTTCATTGAAGCTGTAGCCAAAGCCGCGGACCGAGCGGATGAGGGTGGGGTTGGTCGGATCGGGTTCGACCTTCTGCCGGAGGCGCAGGATGTAGACGTCCACCGTTCGGTCAGTGACAGCGCGGTCGTGTCCCCACACCGAGTCGAGAAGCTGCTCGCGGGAGAACACAACACCGGGGCGGGTCATCAGGAATTCGAGGAGGCGGAATTCGGTGGCAGTGAGTTGAATCTCGTCGCCGTTCAGCCACACACGGCAGGAGGAGCGATCGAGTTCGAGCGTGCCGGACTTGAGCGCGCGCTGGACGGCGGGCTGCGGACGGAACTGAATCTTGATGCGCGCGATCAGTTCGCGGATGAAGAACGGCTTGACGATGTAGTCGTTGGCGCCGAGTTCCAGACCGACGATGCGGTCGGCCTCCGAGGCGCGGGCGGTGAGGAAGATGACGGGAATGTGGACGAGTTCCGAGTGTAGCCGGATGCCTTTGCAGATATCGAGACCGTCGGAGTCCGGCAACATGATGTCGAGGAGGATGAGGTCCGGGCGTTCGCGCCGGCAGAGTTCGATCGCGCCTTTGCCCGTCTGCGAACCCACCAGGGTAAAGCCTTCCTTTTCCAGGTTGTACTTCAGCAGCGCGTAGAGATCGGCGTCGTCTTCGATCAGCATGATCTTCTTCATGGATGGTTGACCTTCCTCACGGTAACTGGGACTTCGTTACAAATCGATTACGAAACGGTTAATTCCGATTGAACTTCACCTGACGGTTCAATGTGACCCGGATCGTTGATGGGAATCGTGATCGAGAAACGCGAACCACGGCCCACTTCACTGGTCACGTTGACATCGCCGCCATGGGCACGGGCGAGGTGTTTGACGATCGCAAGACCGAGGCCTGTACCGCCGAGTTCGCGCGAGCGTGCCTTATCCACGCGGTAGAAGCGTTCGAACAGACGCGGCAGATCCTCGGAAGGAATGCCAATGCCGGTGTCCCGCACGTAGAACTCGACAAATTTCGGACCGGCAGGATCGGCTATTGGGGTAGCTCCGACATAAATGTCACCCCCCTCCGGGGTGTATTTACTGGCATTATCCAGCAGGTTGGTGATGGCTTGGTGGACCGCCTTGGAATCGCAGAAAACCTCGCATCTATCGGGTGCCGGCTCGAGGTGGAGCTTGATGGATTTGCGGTCGGCAATGGGACGCATCGCGTCGACGCAGTCGATCAGGAGGCCGTTGACATAGTAGGAGGCGAACTGAAACTTCTGACTTTTCAACTCGATGCGCGAAAGCGTCAACAGGTCGGAGGCGAGGTTCGTCAGCCGCTCGGTGTTCTGCCGGACGATGTTCAGAAAACGAATATTGTTGTCGGGGTCGTGAATCGCGCCGTTGAGCAGCGTTTCGGTGTAGCCCTGAATCGAGGCCAGTGGCGTGCGCAATTCGTGGGACACGTTGATGACGAAGTCTTTACGGACGCGCTCGAGCTTTTCCAATTCCTGATGCTCACGCTGGAGTTCCGCCATGATTCGCTCCAGGTTCGCTCCGGTTTCATTCAGCTTCTGACCGAGCACACCCAGTTCGTCCAGCCCCTGCTTACCGAGGCGGGCCCGGAAATCCCCCTGGGCGAGTTTGCCGGCGTATTCAATGATGGAGCCGAGTTTGGCAGAGACGGAGCGGGCAAAGAAAGCGGCGACGACAAAGGCGGGGAGGAAGGCCAGCGCGGTGGAGGCGAGCATCCGTTTGCGGATGTCGTTAACCCCGGCCTGTACGGAGGAAAGCGGCACCGCCATGCGGAGCGCTCCGCGCGAGCACGGAATGGCAACGTAAAGAAAAGACGAACCGATGGTGCCGCTTTGCCGGACCGCCGAGCCCACTTCTCCACGCAGTGCGGCCTGGATTTCGGGCCGGTTGCGATGATTCTCCATGCGGCCTGCAACCGCGTCGGAGTCGGCCAAGACCGCACCGGCCGGATCGACCACGGTCAAACGGACGACGCCCGCGCGAGAAACGGCCCGGATGCGTTCGGGGGAGGAGAGAATCTCGTCATCGAGAAGGGAGGCCGTGATCCGGCCCTTTTCGCTGAGTTCGCGGACAAGCATCTCCCGGTAGTTGGATTCCGCGACGCGAGAGGCCAGGACATCGACAGCGCCGAGCGCCACGATCAGAACTCCAAGGATCCCCGCAATCAGTTTGAGGAAGATTCTGCCTGTCAACCGATCACTCCGCCTACACGACATAGTGTATCATCCGAGCATGAAGGCCCCTACGAACACCCGCCGCGCGATGCTGAAAACAGCCGTAGCCGCCACTGCGGTCGCCGTGCCCGCCGCCGCCCAGGACAAACCGACCAAGAAAGTACACTATAAAGGCCAAAAACCGAAGAACACGCCCCTGTTCTCCGGCGCCGTCTCCTACGGAAATCTTCTCTTCGTCGCCGGTAAAGGCGCTCATTTTGCAGGAGATATCAAGGCGCATACGAAACACGTGCTCGACGAGGTGGAAAAGGAACTGGTGAATGCCGGCTCGTCCATGGAGAAGGTGTTGAAGTGCAATGTCTATTTAAACGACCTGAAAGATTACGCAGGAATGAACGAAGTGTTTAGAGGGCGTTTCGGCGCTGAACCTCCGGTACGGACGACGATAGCCGCCGCCGGGGGTATTCCGGGTAACTCGTTGGTCGAAATTGATGTAATTGCCTACATCTAAAGGCGGCACGAAATTAACCCGAGTCCACCGAACCGATTTCTCTTCCACTGACGGTCCAGCGGTACTATACTGAGGCTGGTAGGCTGCCGGGCAACACCTTGCTAGGAGTGTAGAAAGGAGGTCCGGATGACCGAACCAACGATTGTGACGGTCCTCTGTGTAAGTCCCGTTATCGAGGACCACCGCAGGTTGGAAAACATCTTCTCGCATTCGAACTGGCGGTTGTGCCGGGCCGAAAGCGGTAGCGAAGCGGTTTCGCGGTTGATCGAAGAGCCTGCTCCGGTGATTATCGCGGAGTCGGAACTGCCTGATCGAAGCTGGCGCTCGCTGCTGGACGTGAGTACGACGTTGTCGACACCTCCGCCGCGTATGATTGTGGCATCTCGCTTAGCAGACGACATGTTGTGGCAGCAAGTCTTGGAACATGGCGGCTACAACGTACTGCAAAAGCCGTTTGATTCTCGTGAAGTCTTCTGGGTTGTGAGGCACGCGTGGCTGGACTGGCGCTCCGAATGGGAGCGGGTCGCTGGTACGCGGACCGCCGAGCGAGCCATGGCCGCCAGAGCCTAATCCGGCAACCCAAGGTTGAGGGCCATGGTTCCCGAGTGGTATTCTTTAGATTCTCAGAACCATGTCTGGACATTCAAAGTGGGCGACGATTAAGCACAAGAAGGCCGCCCTCGACGCCAAGAGGGGTAAGGTCTTCACGCGGATTATCAAAGAAATAGCGATCGCGGCCCGCGGAGGTGGCGACCCCGACTCGAACGCTCGATTGAGGACTGCGATCGCAGCGGCGAAAGCCGTGTCGATGCCCCAGGACAATATCAAACGCGCCATTATGCGCGGCACGGGTGAATTGGACGGCGGGCAGATCGATGAAATCATGTTCGAAGGCTACGGCCCGGGCGGTGCGGCTGTGATGGTGTCGTGCGCCACCGACAACCGGAACCGAACAGTAAGCGAAATTCGCCACATGTTCTCGAAGAACGGCGGCAACCTCGGTGAAGTCGGCTCGGTAGCGTGGATGTTCGAGCGCAAGAGCCGCATCGTGATCGAAGAAGATAAGGTATCCGAAGACGACCTGATGGCCATCGCTCTGGATGCCGGCGCGGAAGACATCCGCAATGAGGGCCAGTGGGAAGTGCTTTCCTCTCCTGACATGCACGACAAGGTACTGGAGGCTATTCAGAAGGCGGGCATCCCGACCGAGGAAGCCAGCATCGGCATGATCCCCAAGAACCTCATGAAACTGGAAGGCAAGAACGCCTCGGGCATGCTGCGACTCACCGACGCGCTCGAAGAGCACGACGACGTTCAGGATGTGTATTCCAACTTCGACATCGACGAAGAGGAACTGGCCGCACTGACCAAGTGAGGTCAATCCGCCGATGCGAGTTCTGGGCATCGATTGCGGATCGGTTCGGACGGGCTACGGAATCATCGACAGCGACGGACGCCGGCATACCATTGTTTCGGCGGGCACAATCCAGGTCCCTCCCAAGGAATCGTTGGAAAAGCGCCTGATGGCGATTGCCGGCCAATTGCGCGCCGTGATTGCCACATTTCATCCCGAAGCCGCCGCAGTCGAAGAGGTTTTCCACGCCGTCAACCCCAAATCGGCCCTGAAACTGGCGCATGTGCGAGGTGTGGCCTTGCTCGTCGTCGCCGAAGCCAAGCTGATCTGCGGCGAGTATTCCCCGCTGTTAATCAAGCAATGCGTGGTGGGTTATGGCCGGGCCGAAAAAGCGCAGGTCCAGTTTATGGTCCGATCCCTGTTGGGAGAATCCGCGCCCAAGCAGGCCGACGCATGCGACGCGCTAGCCGTGGCCATCTGCCATGCGACACTGGGAACTAGGCAATCACCCGTGGGAGCACACCTGTGAGAGGCGCACTGTTTGGACTTGTGTTCGTCGCGGCGGCCGTGGCCGATCCGCGCATCTTCTATTCCAAGTCGTTTCCAGGGAGCCATCCGGCCTACCTGGAGATCATCCTCGAACGCGACGGCAAGGCTATCTACAAGGAAGCCCCGGACGACGATCAGCCCATTCGCTTCCAACTCAAGAAGACGGAGGCTGACGAGATTTTTGCGCTGGCGGAGAAGGTGGAGCGTTTCAAGCGCCCGCTCGAGTCCGGGCTGAAGGTCGCCAACATGGGCATGAAGCTGTTCCGCTGGGAGGAGGGCGCTGCCAAACAGGAAGTGAAGTACAACTTCACCCAGGACCTGGACGCGCAAGCGCTGCAAGACTGGTTTGAGAAGATGACCGAGACGGAGCAGCATTTCATCGCGCTGGAGCGCTCCGTCAAATTCGACAAACTGGGCGCCAACAAGGCGATTCTGCAATTTCAGGCAGCCATGGAGCGTAACCGCCTGGTGGGCCTCGATCAGTTCCTTCCGTTGCTCGATCGCGTCGTAAAGAACGAATCCTATCTCAACATGGCGCGCGAACGTGCCGGAAACATCGCTGAGACTATCCGCAACGGCAAGGGGAAGGCCGAGTGAAGCGACTGTTCGTATTGGCCGCCACAACCGCGATTCTAGCGGCCCAGCAGCCTCCTCCGGCAGACCCGGAACAGCAGGCTCTGCGGGATGCGCTGGGCGAAGCGGGCACCAGCAAGATCGACTTCCTGCGGGCCATTGAGAAACACCTCGCCAAATATCCGCAAACCACGCAGCGCTCCGACCTCGAACGCGCCGCGCTTTCGTCAGCCATCGAAATTCGCGATGCCCGGCGCATCGTCACCTACGGCGAGCGTGTGCTGGCGCGCGACATGAATAACGTCGAGGCGCTGGAACGCGTGTCGCGCTACCTCCTGGTGGACGACAACAAAGAAGCCGCGAAAAAGGCGCTCGATTACGCGCGGCATCTCGAAACGATGATCCGGTCTCAGCCGAAGCCCGAAGCCGGTGCACAGGGCGCCGCCCGGGCCACCGAAGAAATCTCGATTCTGCTGTCCAAGTCCTTTCTCTACCAGTCGCGCGCGCAAGGCAATCTCGGGTCATTAGTCGACGCCGAAGCCCTGGCGCGCAAGAGTTACGACACGTTCCCCAGCGCCGAAGCCGCGCGCGAAATCGCCCGGTGGCTCGAACGGCAGGGGAAGGCGGAAGAAGCCGTCGCCTATCTCGCTGAGGCGTTTACGATTCCCGATCCCAACGTCGACGATTCCGACCGTCAGCGCGACCGTAAACGCATGGGCGAGTGGTACCGTAAGGCCAAGAACTCCGAGGCCGGTTTGGGCGACGTCGTGTTATCGGCCTACGACCGCAGTTCCGCGCGCATTGAAAGCTATCGCGCGGCTTTGCGTACCCTGGATCCCAACGCCGGCCGCACCGATTTCATGGACTTCACGGTGACGGGGCTGGGTGGCGACCGCCTACATCTCGCGACGCTAAAGGGCAAGGTGATTGTGCTGGATTTCTGGGCCACCTGGTGCGGCCCCTGCCGTGCGCAGCAACCCCTCTATGAACAAGTGAAAGAGCGGTTTAAGAACAACCCCAACGTCGTCTTCCTGAACATCAATACCGACCAGAACCGCGCGATTGTGAAACCCTTTCTCGACACGCAGAAATGGAATAAGACGGTCTACTTCGAAGACGGCCTCGCACAACTGCTCCGAGTATCCTCCATTCCCATGACCCTCGTGGTGAACCGCCGGGGCGAGATCGCCTCCCGTATGAACGGTTACATCGCCGACCGCTTCGTCGACATGCTGAGCGAGCGCATCGGGGAATCGCTCAAGGAGAACTAGAGTGTTCGGCCGCGTGCTGTGGGTGGTGCTCGACAGCGTGGGCATTGGCGAAATGCCCGACGCCGCCGACTATGGCGACGCCGGTAGCGATACTCTCGGTAACATTGCCCGCCAGCGTCCGCTGCATCTGCCGAATCTGCGCGCGCTCGGCCTCGGCAATGTCCGCCCATTCCAGGGGATCGACCCTCATCCCTCTCCCGAAGGCGCTTATGGCCGCTGCACCCTTGCCTCCCCCGGCAAAGACACGACGACCGGACATTGGGAGATGGTCGGCATCCACCTCACGAAACCGTTCCCGCTCTATCCGCACGGCTTTCCCCCGGAAGTGATGGATGCCTTTGAAGCAGCCATCGGCCGGAAGACGTTAGGGAACATTCCGGCCAGCGGCACCGAGATTATTCGCGAGTTAGGCGAAGAGCACCTACGCACCGGTTATCCCATCGTCTACACGTCGGCCGACAGCGTCTTTCAAATCGCCGCCCACGAAGAGGTGATTCCGGTGCCTGACTTATACCGGATGTGCGAACAGGCCCGCAAGATCCTGCGTGGTCAGCACGAAGTAGGCCGGGTGATTGCGCGCCCGTTCATCGGAGAACCCGGAGCATTCACCCGCACTTCGAACCGTCACGACTACGCGGTGCCACCACCGGCCGGCATGCTACTCGACCGTCTGGCCGAGCGCGGCGTGCGTGTCACCGGCGTCGGCAAGATCGCCGATGTGTTTCTGAACCGTGGCATTGCCCGATCGCTCAAAACCCGTAACAACGCCGATGGCATGGCGAGGACCCTCGAGGCCCTGGCTTCGGAGACGCACGGCCTCATCTACGTCAATCTCGTCGACTTCGACATGCTCTACGGCCACCGCAACGACGTCGAAGGCTACGCCCGCGCGCTCGAAGAAGCCGACCGGTGGATCCCCACTGTCCGTTCGCGTTTGTCGGATGACGATCTGTTCGTCATCACCGCGGACCACGGCTGCGACCCCACCACGCCGTCCACCGACCATTCCCGCGAGTACGTACCTCTGCTCGCCGCCGGCCCTCGCGTGCGGCCCGGTGTCAACCTCGGCACACGCGCGACCTTATCCGACATCGGACAAACCGTCGCGGAAAACTATGGCACGACGATCGGCAATGGGCAGAGTTTTCTATCGTCACTGGGCAAGTAAAAGCATTATTTGGAAAGGACTGATACAACCATGCGCGTTCCTTTGATGGCGGGTAACTGGAAGATGTTCAAGACGCCCGCGGAGACCACCGTGTTCTGCGAGCGCTTCCTGCCGCTGGTGGCCTCGGCCAATCACTGCGAGATTCTCCTCTGCCCGCCATTTGTGAGCATCGCGGCCGCCGTTGCCGCCACTCAAGGTTCCACCGTCGGCGTAGGCGCACAGAACCTCCACTGGCAGAAAGAAGGCGCTTTCACCGGCGAAGTCTCCGCGCCCATGATCAAGGCGGCGGGTTGCCGCAGCGTGATCATCGGCCACAGCGAGCGCCGCCAGTACTTCGGCGAGACCGATACCACGGTTTTCAAGAAGACGACCGCGGCGATCGAAGCCGGCCTTCAGCCCATCGTCTGCGTGGGAGAACTGCTAGAGGAACGGGAATCCAACCGGACCAACGACGTCCTGGCCCGCCAGGTCAAAGACGGCTTGTCCGGTCTGCGCCCCGACGAGTTCGCCAAAGTCGTCATCGCCTACGAACCCGTCTGGGCCATCGGCACGGGCAAGACGGCGACACCTGACATGGCCGCCGATGCCCATCGCTTTATTCGCGAGCAGGTGCGCCTTGCCTTTGGCGAAGACGCGGCGGCGGCGGTTCGCATTCTCTACGGGGGTAGCGTCAAGCCCGATAACGTGAAGGGCCTCATGGCCCAGCCCGAAATCGACGGCGCACTCGTCGGCGGAGCCAGCCTCAAGCCTGAGGATTTCTCCTTGATCGTCAACTTCTAGGCCCCAAATTCCCCGATGGACGGGGTTTACTTCGACGCTGCTGCCGGGTAGTCTACAGGTGGGAGGTGCCATGCGCATCCCGCTGGTGTTTTTGCTCGCGGGCCTTTCTTTCGGCGCGTCCACCATCGTGACTGTCGACGCCGACTCGGTGATCCATCCCATCACCGTCGAGATTGTGAGTAACGCCCTGGACCGCGCCGAAGGCGACCGGGCCGCCGCGCTCTTGCTTCGTCTGGATACGCCAGGTGGCATGATGGACGCCACCCGGCTGATCACCGAACGCATCTCGCTCGCCCGCATTCCGGTGATCACTTACGTCCGCCCCGGAGGCCGGGCGGCCTCGGCCGGTTTCTTCATTCTGCTTTCCGGCCATGTTGCCGCCATGGCTAACGGGACCCACACAGGCGCGGCTTCGCCTGTGCTCCTGGGCCAACCGATGGACCCGGTGATGCGCAAGAAGGTGGAAAGCGACGCGGCCGCGAATATTCGCGGACTCGCCGCACGCCACGGCCGCAACGCTACGGTCGCCGAAACCGCGGTCCTCGAAGCGAAGTCGTTCACCGACCAGGAGGCGCTCGACGTCAAGCTCATCGATCTGATCGCGGCCAACGAAGCGGAACTCTTCGCGCGGCTGGACGGCCGCACGGTCACGCTCGCCGGAGGCAATTCCGTGGTCCTTCATACGAAGGACGCACGCACCGTCGCCTACAAGATGACGACACGCGAAAGCGTCGTTACTGCCATTGCCGATCCCAACCTCGCCTTCGCGCTGCTCATCTTCGGCGGCCTGCTGCTCTACGTCGAGTTCACCTCGCCGGGCCTGATTCTCCCCGGGCTGTTGGGCAGCATCCTCTTGTTGCTGGGCCTGATGTCCATCTCCGTGCTGCCCATCAACGCGGCCGGCGTCGGCTTGCTGATACTGGCAATCACGCTATTCATTCTGGAAGCCAAAGTGGCCTCGCATGGGTTACTCGCGGCCGGCGGGACGGTGTCGATGGTCTTAGGCGCGCTCTTGCTGGTGGAAGGTCCGCCCGAGATGCGCATTCATCTGCGCACGGCCCTCGCCGTGGGCATTGGCTTCGCCGCCGTCAGCATGATGTTGGTCACCCTCATCGTCAAGGTGCGCCGCACGCCGGTCGCCATGGGACCATCGGCTTTGCTCCGCGAAAAGGGATTCGCCGCCACCGATATCGCCCCTTCAGGCAGGGTGTTCATTCATGGCGAGTACTGGAATGCGGAAGCGGCCCAGACCATTCCCCAAGGCACAGCCGTCCGCGTCATTGCCGTCGACGGCCTCTCGTTGAAAGTCGAAGCGGATCACTCAGAAAGGACCTCCTCATGACCGATGTATCCCTCATCGCGACGATTATCGTCGTGCTCTACCTGCTCTCGTCCATCAAGATCCTCGCCGAGTACGAACGCGGCGTGGTCTTCCGCCTTGGGCGCGTTCTCCCGCAACCGAAGGGTCCGGGCATTGTGCTGGTGTTCCAACCCATTGACCGCATGGTGCGAGTCTCGCTTCGGCTGGAGACCCTGGAGGTGCCGGGCCAGGACGTCGTCACCCGCGATAACGTCACTGTGAAGGTGAACGCCGTGATCTTCTTCCGCGTGGTGGACCCCCAGCGCGCGGTCCTCGAAGTTTCGAACTTCCTTTACACCACTTCGCAGCTTGCGCAGACGACGCTGCGCAGTATCCTGGGCGAGGTCGAGTTAGACGAGTTACTCAGTCAGCGGGAACGGTTGAATCTGCGGCTACAGGGTGTACTGGATCAGGACACCGGGCCGTGGGGCATCAAGGTGGCGAAGGTCGAAGTCAAACAGGTGGACCTGCCCGACATCATGGTCCGCGCCATTGCCCGCCAGGCCGAAGCCGAGCGCGAACGCCGCGCTAAGATCATTCACGCGGAAGGCGAGTTCCTCGCGTCGCAGAAGCTGGCCGAAGCCGCTGAGGTGATTCAGCGCCAACCCGTCGCCATCCAACTGCGCTACCTGCAAACCCTGGTCGAGATCGGTTCTGAGAAGAATACGACGGTGGTCTTCCCGCTCCCGGTTGACATCTTCGCATCCGTCAGCAAGATCCTCGAGAAGGCCGCGGAACCGAAGAGTTAGCCTGCCCGAAAACCGTAAGGATGATAGCTCCACCGAATGGAGTCGCCATCCACTTTAAGAACGCCGAAGCCTTCCTGGTGAATGCCCAGCCGCGGGCCTTTCCACCATTCGCCGCACACCGAACCGGACGTGATGTACTGACAGCCCCGATACTCGAGGTTTTCGCAGATGTGCGTATGGCCCTGCAAGACCGCCTTGATGTTGTACTGGTGGAGCAGTTCAAGCACCGGCTTGGGCCGCACCACCACGAGCGTCGGCGGCACAATGCCCGCTGCGTTCACCATCCAGGCACCAAATCCCGTCGACAACGGGATATGCGTCACCGCCACTACCGGCGTCTGCTTCCCGGTCTTCTCCAAGTCCTGCCGCAGCCACTCCAACTGCTCATCATCGATCGCCCCGATGTAGCCGCGCTCGGGCGTAAACCCGATCGAGTCCAGCATCACGAAGTGCCAGCCCTTGTGGTCGAAGGAATAGTAGCGCCGGCCGATCTGGTCCTCGTACATCTTCTTGCCGTAGTCGGGCTCGCTGGGCGACACGCCGCTTGCCAGAAACAGTCCGAATACATCGTGATTCCCCAGGATGTTGTGCACCGGCGCATCGATTCGCTTCACCGTGTCTTTGTAAAGTGAAAACAGCGAGAGAGCCCGCTGCCGCGGCGTGGCCAGAGCATCTGAAATCAGGTCCCCGCCTGTCACTACAAAATCTGGGTTCGCCTTGTTGATCGCCGCAAAACACTGCCGGCAACCATCCGCCGCCCGCATCTCGGGCTGAATGTGCATATCGGTCACATGCACGAATGTGAACCGCGAACTCGCAGCCGGCGCCGCGCTCGCCGCCAGTGCGCCACCCACGAAAATTCGCCGGGAGATTCTCATCATTCTTCAGTCTGGTCTGGCAGGTGGGACCTGTCAACAGACTGCTGAAAAGCGATACACTTTGAAGCAACCACCCATGCTCAAGAAAGTCGCCCTCGCCCTTGCCATTCTGATCGGCGCGATTCTCGCCTACGCCGCCACCAAACCCGACACCTTACGGGTCGAGAGGACAGCCACCGTGAACGCTCCTCCGGAGAAAGTGTTCGCGCTGATCAACGACTTCAACCAATGGCCCGCCTGGTCGCCCTGGGAGAAACTCGACCCCAACATGACCCGCACCCTCGGCGGCGCGCCGTCAGGCAAAGGCGCCACCTACGCCTGGCAAGGCAACAAGGACGTCGGCAAAGGCCGCATGGAGATCCTCGAGTCAACGCCGACTTCGCAGATCAAAATTCAACTCGATTTCCTCGAACCTTTCGAGGCGCACAACATCACGGACTTCACGCTGGAGCCCGCCGGCGGCGGCACCAAGGTCATCTGGTCGATGCACGGACCGAACAATTTCGTGAACAAGCTGATGCAGGTCTTCATGGACATGGACGCGATGATCGGCAAGGACTTCGAAGCCGGACTCGCCAACATGAATGCGGCCGCCGGAAAGTAGACAGTCCTATTTGACGGCGGGAATTCCCGGCGCGACCCGTGGACCCACTTGCGTCATATCGATTTTCTTCCAACCCATCGCCCAGGCCGGCGACCCCTGCTGTAGCGTGAAGTCGTAACTGGTTGGATTCACAAACAGCGGATCGGCAACCCGGCCGTTGCGTTCATTGCCCTTCGCCCGCCACGCTGTCAGGTCGTTCCCGATGAACAGCACCGGGCCACCGCGCGCGTCCCAGTAGAGATTCCGGTCCATGCGAAACTCCGGGGCCGACCAGTTACTCCCCAACAGCGCACCACTATCGTAATAGACGATGTTGCCTTCGAACGTGAACGACAGGTGCTTCTCCGCGCGTGTCCGCATCAGTTGAAACTCGTCGCCGAAGGCGAACACGTTGTTCCGGACTATGTTCTCGCGCCCGTAGTGCTGGTGAAAACCCGCGCTCTTGGTGCGGTAGACGATGTTGTTCTCGATCACAAAGTTCGTCGAGCCTTCGTCGGGATAAATACCCCAGCCGCCATACGTGAACGAGTACACGTCGTGGATCAGGTTATTGCGAATGGTGCTGCCGGGCTGGATGCCCAGCGTGTAGATGGCGCCCATGTCGCTCAACATGCCCTGCCCGATGTGATGCAGGTGGTTGAAGTCGATGTTATTGTCGCGGCAGAGGGTCTCGCCGTAACCCCACGTCCACCCCACAGAAATCGCGGTATAAAACAGATCGTGGATATGGTTATGGACAATACGATTGCCGCTGCTCTGTCCCACCCAAACGCCGATCGCTGACGGATAGACGCGGCCCAGACGATGCAGGTTATTGTCGGCGATGGTGTGGCCGGACGTGCGGTCCGCCTCTGCCAGCCGGATCACTGTCTCGCCCACCTTGATCCCGCCCGCGCCCAGGTCGTATATCTGCGACGCCGTCACCGAGTTGCTCTTCGACCCGCGTCCGAACCAGATTCCGTATCCGCCCGACTGCGTCAACACGCACTGGTCGAATATCACGCCTTCCGCTCCAGTCACCTCAATGGCCGACGGCGCGGACATAGCCGCTTGGGTCTCGGAGTATCCTTCCTTCGGCATGGTCCAATCAGCATGGCGGAAGTCGAGGTTGCGGAAGACAACGTCACGAACTGGTTCGCCCTTGCCTTCGATCCGAACCAACTGCACCAGCGCCGGCGCGACCACGTCCGCCCGCGGTAAGTCCTCGCCCGTCATCGGCCAGTACGACACCACGCCAGCCGCCGGATCGAGTAGCCACTCGCCGGCCGCGTCCAGACTCCCGGGAGCGTTCTCAATCCAATAGCGTGCGTCGGCTTCTTTGTTTGAAGGCTTGGGGTCCGCGGTCAACCGTGCGACGTGCGTTCCGGCGTCCACCGCCGCGATCGGCATCCGCAGTTCCGCCCAAGACAGCAGCGCCACTACTTCGACATTCGGATTCCCGGCCCATTCCGCCTGGATGTCGTTGCCGCGAAACTTCAATTGAAAGGGCTTGTCCTGGGAACTCGGACCCTGGATTCGGTAGAACCCATTCGTCGGTGTCCGCGCACGCTGCGCACGCCGTCCGTTAACGAACATCTGCCGGAAACCGTGCGTCGCGGGTGCGGTCCAGATCGCACCTTGCCCCTTGGTCCACCCGGTAATCACGCGCCCTCCGCTGATAATCGGACGCTCCCCCGCCGCGCCCTGATAGGTCACTTGCGAATCCCGCGGCTCCAGCACGAGCGTCTCCGTCAACCGGTAAGTCCCGCCCTTGACGATCACCGTCACCGGGCCGGTAGTCCCGCTGGACCGCAAGTCCCGCACCTTATCGCGGGCGGCCACCAGCGAGCCCACCGGCTGCGCATCGGTCCCCGCCGCACGGTCCGCGCCGGTGGGCGCGACATACACAATCGTGGCCCCGAAAACACTCAGCGAAGCGAGCAGGAAGAGAACAATCCGGAGAAACATAAGCCTTCACCCATTATGGACCTGTTTATCGGCTGGGAAGCCATACCAAGCCATGCCGCGAATCGATTGCATTCGAGTCATCGGATGTATATGATATCCGCACTAATGCCCAACATCCCAACTTAACGAGGAGTACGGACCGTGAAATCTCTGGCCCTCCTGACCGTAACGCTAGCAGCCGCCGCCGCTGCCGGCCAACCTTCAACCAGTCAGCGGGCCCATCGGGCGCTTCTGGAGCGTCCGGTGGTCTTCGAAGCCAACCACGGTCAGGCCAGTCCAGAGGTGAAATTCATGGCGCGTGCGCCCGGCATTGGCCTCGCTCTCACTGCATCAGAAGTTCTGATTCATCTCGGTGACCGGCCTTCCGCGCTTCGGATGCGGTTTGCCGGCGCCAGGAGGACGCCGCGCGTCGAAGGACTCGCTCTCCAGCCAGGGAGGAGTAACTATATCCTCGGCTCACGCGCATCTCAGTGGTACACCGATGTCCCCAACTTCGGGAAAGTCGCGTACCTTTCCCTCTACCCCGGCATTGACCTCGTGTTCTATGGCGCCAGCCCACAACATTTGGAGTACGACTTCATCGTGGCTCCCGACGCCGATCCATCCGCTATCTCGATCGCGTTCGAAGGAGCGGATTCACTCAGTTTGGATGGGGAGGGTACGGCCATACTCCGCGCCGGCGAAACCGAACTTCGCCAGCGGAAACCCCGTGTCTATCAGACCATTGGAGGCCGCGAGGTGCCGGTCGATGGCCGGTTTGTCCTCCAAGGGCGGAACCGTCTCGGTTTCGCAGTGGCCAAATATGATCCGCGCCATGCCCTGATCATCGACCCTGTCATGGTCTACGCCTCACTCATTGGCGGCCCGTCGAGCTACGACGAAGGTTGGGGCATCGCGGTCGACCCGACGGGCGCAGCCTACATCACCGGCCGCGTCTACGGAACCGGCTTCCCGGTGGTCGGTGGCGTGGCGACATCCGGTGCAGCCTTCGTCACGAAGATCAACCCAGCGGGTACTGCCATTGTTTACTCAACCTATATCTCCGGCACGGACGGTTACGGCGCTACCGCCATTGCGGTGGATGCGGCGGGCAGCGCCTATATTACCGGCCAGACCGGCTGGGGATTTTCGGCAACACCTGGCGCCGCACAGAGTACCGGCGGCTTCTTCGACGCGTATGTCCTGAAACTGAACCCCGCCGGCAATGCGCTCGTTTACTCGACCTACCTCGGCGGCAGCGGGGCGGATCGCGGCTTCGGGATCGCAGTCGACTCCTCTGGAGCCGCCTACGTCACGGGTGAAACCTCCTCCTCCGACTTCCCTCTCGTAAGCCCAGTGCAGACTGTCCCGGGCGGGGATGCCGATGCCTTTGTTACAAAAGTCAATTCCACCGGTTCAGCGTTCCTTTACTCCACGCGCCTGGGCGGCAATGGGCAAGATGTTTCCGCCGCGGTTGCTGTGGATTCTTCCGGCCGCGCCGTCATCACAGGGCTCACAGCCTCTTCTACGTTTCCTGTTTCAAACGCCATCCAACCCACCTTCGGAGGCTATTACGACATCTTCGTCGCCCGCCTGAGCGCGTCGGGAAGTTCTCTGGACTTTTCCACTTATTTGGGCGGCAGTTGGTGGGAGAACGCCGGAAACTCCATTGCTTTTGACGCAGCGGGCAATATCTGGATTGCCGGAACCTCCGGCTCACCCAATTTCCCCCTCGTCAGTCCCCTTCAGGCCAGCAACCAGGGTGGAGACGATGTCGTGCTCTTCGCTCTCAACCCTGCCGGATCGGCATTGGTCTACTCCACCTACATCGGCGGCACGAACTACGACCGAGGCGCCGGCGTCGCAGTGCTCCCAGCCGGCGATATTGCCGTCGTGGGATCCAGCTACTCCTCGGATTTCCCCACGGTCAGCCCCCTCCAGTCAACATTGGCTGGATACAACGATGCAGTGGTTCTTGTCCTCAATCGCCTCACCAATACCCTTTCTTTTTCCACCTACTGGGGTGGACCCTACCAGGACTGGGCTTTCAACATAGCGGACGATTCGATTGGCAACATCTATTTCACCGGCGTCGGCGAATCCTCCGCTTTCCCGGTCCAAGACCAGATTCCACTTCCGCCGATGGAGGGCTTCAACGCCTTTGTCGGTAAGATCGACGGACCCAATCTCACCGTCAGTTCCCTTGTTAGCAACCTGCCGCTGCCCAGCAGTTCCAGCCCGCTCAGGCTCACGGCAACCGTCGCCAACATCGGTACCGTTGCCCACTCCGCCGTAAATCTACGAATCTTCCTGGACACCAACTCCGATGGTCTACTTAGCGCCGGTGAGGCATCCTCCCAAACCACCATCGCCGGTCTTGCCGTCGGCGCTACCAGCACCGTCACCCTGAGTTTTGCCAGCCCGCCTGGCGGCACCTACCCGGCAGTCGCGATGGTCGACCCCACCAACGCCATCACCGAAAGCAACGAGACCGACAACGCCTTCAGCCTCCCCATCTCCGTCGCACGCCCCGATTACACGGTCACCGGCCTGTCCACGTCCGTTGCTGCCGCGGGCGCTCCGGGTCGATTCAACGTGAGCCTGAACGCGACAGTGGCTAACATCGGGCTCGGTGCCGCACCGAACGTCCAGATTCGCTTCTCAGTCAGTTCTGACGGAGGGATCACGTACTCCGACATTGGTGGACCCGTGTCGGCGGGATCGATCGCGGCCGGATCTTCGTCGATCGTCACGGCGACCTTCCGCAACGCCACAGCCGGTTCCTACTCGATCCGCATCAGCGCCGACCCGAATGACGTCATCCTCGAAATCAACGAGACGAATAACACCGCTGTCTTTCCCTTAGTGGTGCCGTGAGTACCATTGGGTAGTCACTGAAGATACAGATCCGCGTTCGCCCCGATCTTCGTGCACAGCGTCCGGAAGGATGTCTTTCGTGCATCGCCACGAAAGGTGGAGGCCAGGGGCCGGAGATCGCTGTCGAACCCCGCCTTCCCCCGGCTGTGCAGATGCAGGACAGCACCGGCAAACAACGGCGCATATTCCTCCCGGTGGATTATCCCGCGCAACAACGCGTCGATCACCTCCGGCGGATGGAACTTCCTGACGTGGCGTAGGGCTTCGGCAAGGCCCGACCCCAGCTCGGCGCGCTCGAAAGCCGCCACGAGCGCAGCCGAACGCTCCTGAGGCGCCACCAGGTGGCCCGCGTGTTCGAGGACCGCAATGCTAACACTGTGGTCGCGGGACTGCACAGCCTCTTTCACCAGCTTTGTTGCCCGCTCAGACCCGACGGCCACCAGCGCCTCCACATCGCGCCAGTCACGCACGCCTCTCGCCACCAGAATGGCTTCAATCTGGGACCGTTCCTCTTCACTTGCCTTGCGGATGATCCCGATGTCGTAGCCGATACCGTCGTGCCACTTCCGGTAATCGATCTCCATGCTCTCCTGGAATCGCCGCACCAACGGCGACGTCCGGTTCATCCACCGGCTCCACAGGCTCTCCATCTTCCCTCTCACTCGAGAAGGCGAAAAACACCGTGAGAATCCATCACGTGATCCACGGCGGGACCGGTTGAGCGTGCGGCGGCGAGCTAAAACTTGAGATCGTCCTTTTTGCTCGCCTTACCCACATAGTCCTTCTTCCCGTCGCCTGTGGCTCCGGGGATGAGGAAATTCAGAGCGCCCTCGGGCGTACCCGCGTCGTGCGACTTGTCGTAGTTCGTGTATTTGTCGCCTTTCACGGGCTTGGGCAGGATCTTGGTAGAGTCTGCCGGGAAGGAGGAATAGACGGCCGCGGACCA
>JAEUQD010000639.1 GCA_016789925.1 Bryobacterales bacterium
CACAAACGGGCTCGCAGCGCCAACTCGAAGTTCGGTCTCGCGTGCTCCTGGCCCTTCCAATTTGCCTCACCTTCGAGCACGTTTTCATCCTTCACCGTATTTTCGCCTCGGCGAAAAATGGCAATTCACAACTAATCGAAAATTATATTTCGCCTATTTTCATCGTTTTACCGGGAATCGATTGTCTCGTTCCGCACAGCTCCATGGCAGAATGCTCTCAGATCAGGCGGTTGTGCCCGGTCCTATATTCCACGCCGTGTGCCCGGCGTCACCTGGTGAGGTTCGGCTGACTCATGCTTCCTCCTGTCCTACTCGACGCCATCGCTAATCGCACTACCGAGCCACGCGCGCGAGCAAGAGGTTAATTGTTCCGAGAAGCGGCCGCGCATGTTTTTTTCGGAGAACGAACCCAAGAAAGTGTAGAAGTATGCCTCGAAATGAGAATTCTACCTGGCTCTACGACGATCCGTATGAGCCCTATCAACCGCGCTCGATCTTTCGCAAAAAAGCCGAACCGCCACCGCCGCCGGATCCTGTCCCGGGCGCGGCGGACGCTGCGCAGTCTCCGCTCAGCCCTTGCTGCCGCCAAACCAGGGTCCGGATCGAGAAGAGGTTCGAGCGATTTCTCGAAGCCCTGGTGAGCGCCCTGAAGCCACACAGGGAAGCCTATCAAGCCATTCGCAAGGTGTTTGAGGAGTTTGCCGCCGAGGAGCTTCGCGAAGACGGTCCCCTCGATCCGCAACCCCGGGCCGCGTGAGAGTAGGACAGCGGCTGGCGGAGCGGTATGCCAACGCATTGCGGGGGTCGGAACTGATCCTATCCTTCATGTCGGCGAAGCCGTCGTCAACGCCTTGAGGCCCCAGTCCGCGACTCCTGCCTTTCCCCGCGGCATCCCTAAAGCCGGTTGCGCCTGCTCCACCCGCACAAAAAGCCGGGCCTGAGGCCGGCCTCAGGCCGATCATGGTCAGGCAGGAAAGTCCGCCTGGTTTCGGACCTGCCGGGCTTGCCAGAGGTGACGCCGGTCGTGAGCCGTCTGAATCCAGAAGCCCATGCCCAGCGAATACCGGATGTAGCTCGCAGCCGGTGAGGTTACCTTGATGGCCACCAAATCCAAGCCGTTGGCGTCGTTAATCAGGTCGTCCAGCCGGTTATGCGTGGCTTCCCACTGGGCCGTAATCTCCGCCACCGTGCGGCGTGGCGCGGGTTCCATGTTCTTTGGAGCCCGGAACCGCGACTTCACGGGCGGCTGCATCTTGCGATAGAACCAACGCGATAGAAAACCGTAGGCAAACGGTCCCTGGCTCAAACGTCCAGCCGCTCGCCCATCTCTGACGGCTTTCTCCAACTCCTTGATAAAGAGCTGGTTACTGACATTGAGGTGGTCGAAACACTGCGCCATCGACCAGCGGCCCCCACCCGGCGACCAATTCAACTGATCGTCACTCAACCCCCACAGCAGGCCGTCGGCCTCCTGGCGGATCACCTTCACCTGGTAGACAAGCCGTTCGATTTCGGCGTTGATTGTGCGGTCGTATTCACGGCGAGGAAGTGGCATGTACGAGTTGGTCGGGAAACCTTTATTGTATCAACCGCCCGGCACGCTAGACTAAGGCGTGCGGCGCGAACCGGAGTTTTTCGGCGACAAGGAGCTCGTCCTCGTCTACATCGCTAAGAAGTTGCGCGAGGCCAAGGCCCTCGAGTCCAAATTCGACGAGGCTGGCGTCGACTACGCCATCGAGGTCGACTACTACACCGGCGGCATCATTTTTCGCAGCCAGCGCGCCGGAGCGTTCTTCTACGTCGATCCTGCCCAGGAAGAGCAAGCAGCCGCCGTTTTGGCGCAAAACGGCTACCGCCGCGTCGCTCAGTAACTAACTCGCCGCTTCGCGCAGCCGGACCCCTGCCGTGCGCTTCGCCGGAAATACGAGTTCCACCACGCCGCCTTTGTCCGCCTGCACGTCCCGCAACTCCTCATCGTCGGTCTCGATGTCATACCACCCACCCGGCTTGAGGCCTACCACGTAATAGCGGCTGGGTTCCGTCTCTGGACTGGCAATCTGGAATTTCCCGGCCAGCGCCGCCGGCAGCAGGGTCGTGTTCCCCATGTTGATCGGCTCGCGGATGGCATCCCGGCGCATGTTCACTATCTGACCGTCCCGGAACATCTGCATGACGCCCGCCGCCTGGAAGTACCAAAGCGCGTCGTCTTCCCACGTCGAACGGATAATCAACCGGCCCGTGGCCGGGTCGTGGAAGACGTTCGGCAGGTAATGGAAACTCAACCCCGGCTGGTAGGGATTGGCCCAGAGAAACTCATAAGTGATCCCGTAGGCGCCGCGCATCAGAAACCGGTCTTGAATCAGCCACCCCTGCAGAAACTGCATTTCCTGCGAGTTCGTGTCGAAGGCCACCATCGCCAGCGCCGCCGCCCTTGACCGTGTGGCTTCCCGCAAATCCGGTTCCCCGTGCGCCTTCATCAGCGGAATCCGGTACTCGTTCTCGGGTCCCGGAAACGGCGCCGGATAGTGCGCCAGCAAATGATACACGGGCAGTGTCGTGAAGTGCTTCGCCGCCGTTTCCCGCAAATCGATATCCAGGTTGTCCCGCAGCACATGCAGCATTTCCATCAGCGCCAGATGGTCTTTCGGGTCGATCGGCGTCTCGCTCTTTGCCAGCACGTCCAGAACGTTCGTCTTCCACCACTGCTCGACCACGGGAGCGATCACCCTCTCCGCAATTCCCTCCACGTCTCCTGTCAGAGCCACTGCCGCCAACACCCGCGACCGGACGTCACTCAAATCCGCCGGCGCCGGTCCGATCAGTTTGACCATCCTGGCGGCCAGCCGCTTCTTCTCGTCTTCCGTCAGCAGCGGATGGCACCAGTCGTACACCAGCGCCAGTTGGCGCAAATCCGTATTGGCCGCCCCCAACGCCCACTCCACCGCCTTGCGCCCGTGCTCGGCCGATTCCGAGGCCACAAAAAAGAGCGCCAGGGCAAATCCCGGTTCCGGCATCGCCACCCGGCCCCCCATGAGCGTTTCCAATTGCGTCCACCGCATCGACTGCCGCTCCCGCTCCCGCCGCAATAACCGCAGTCGCCGTTGCGGCAACAGCAGTCGCGGATGCGTCAGTTCCGTCCGGAAGTTTCGCGCGGTTTGCGCCCTCAACAGTCCCGCAGCCGGCAAGGCCAGCAGCGCTCGGCGGGTCGTCATCACCCTGATTGTGTCACAACGACACACGCCCTGACCCCACCCTACCCATCGCCTGCTTTCCCCCTTCTTCGTGCCCCCTTTTTTTCAATTGTTTACCGGATAGTGGCAGGCGGTGCCCCGCGTGCTGTATCCTAAAGCGAATTGTGGTAGTCAACTCTTGAAACCTGAACCCTCTGCTGCAACGGGTAGGTGAAAGGCCGGCGTAGCGGCTTCCTGGCATTTCGTGCTCACGGGAAGAAGTTTTTACCCGTCGCTCGTCGCTCTTCTTCAGTTGCCAGTTGCAACAGAGGGCTTTTTTGATGGATTTGGGATTGACCTGAAAGATTTTCTTCGAGCTGCCGGGGTGGCGCTATCGACAATCCCCTTCGGGCTTTTCAACGGAACTGTTTGGACGCGGGCTTCGTTGGATGGCTGGAAGCCGTTAATGAGAGATTGTGGCGCTGCTCCCTCGCCCCACTCGTTGGGGAGGCGGACCGCATCGGGTCGTGTCGTTTGAACGGAGCGGCGACGATCCGATGCGGTTCTTTTAAATTCCTCCCGAACCGACCCATCTAAATTACCACGCCAGCTACCACGACAACGTACCCGTCCTCGGCTCTTCCTCCGGATTCGGCAGATAGAGCGTTCGGCATTTCTCGCACCGGTAGATTTCCACATCCACGCCAAACTGGCCGGTGACCTCGGGCCCCACGCCGTAGAACCGTTTCAGGTGTCCCACGCACAGTTTGCCCTTATCGTCCTTTTCATTACAGGCGCGCATGCGCGGAATGCGCGCCTTTACCTTCGTGCCATCGCGCAGTGTCGCCACCACCGGCGCTTCCGGCGGGGGTTCGGTCGGCGAAGAATACCGTGGGTTGGCCATTTCTCCTCATTATTTCTCGACAGCCGGCACGTTGGCGAGCTTCACTACTAATTTTCCGATTCGATAGGCTTCCAGCAGCGCACCCGCCGCGGGGTTCAGGTCCGGCGGACCACAGCGGTCCCCCGCCAGCAGCGCGAAGCGTTCGCGCACAAATCCGCTCCGGAAAACCCCGCCAATGAAAGCCGTGCGCGGTGTCTCATGCGGCGCAAACAGTTGCGCCCGCACGGCGGCGGCGATGGTCGCCAGTTCCTGCGCAGCCCGGTTCAAAATCGCCGCCGCCACCGGATCCCCTTCCAGCGCGGCCTGATCGACGATCTTCGACAGCGCGGCGATCTGAGGCCGGGGCCAGTCGATCGTATAGAAGCGGTGCAACAGGTCATTGGCGTTCCCAGCCCCGGTGGCCTCCAGCAGGCGGCTGTGCAGCGACGTTTGGGGTCCCCAACCCTCCTCCTGCCGCAGCGCCGCCCGCAGCGCCTGCCGTACGATATCGAATCCGCCGCCCTCGTCCCCGAACACGTAGCCCCATCCACCCGCCCGGGCGATCTTGCCCTCGGCGTTGCGACCCAGCGCGATCGACCCGGTTCCCGCAATCGTGATCAACCCCGGCTCGCCGCTGGTGGCCCCCACCAGCGCGATCAGCGCATCGGTGGTGACGCTGAGCGTCCTGACAGTGAACATCTCCTCGATCAGCGGCTGCTTGTCCTGCGGTCCACCCGAAAATCCAAAACAGGCAGCCGCGAATTCCCGCCCCACCGGATCCAGGCCCGCCGCCGTCAACGCCTTGGACACCGCACCCCCGATCGCCCCCAGGAACTTCGCGCGCTTTTCCGGACCGCTGACGTGGTTGCAGGGCCCGTCCTGGCCCAGCCCTAACACCCGTCCCGTCTCGTCCCCAACCAGCGCCGTCGTCGACGACTGTCCTCCATCCACCCCAAGAAAGAGAGCCATACACCGTATCGTAGCGTTTTGGTCCATGTAGCATAGAGGCAAGGAGCGGGCAGAAACGTTGACGCGCAACGAAACGATTCACGAGGCATTGAGCAATGCCTTCTCCATCGACTCGCTCCGGCGAATGCTCGCCAACAAGTTGGATCGCGATCTCGACAACTACGCCGCTCAGGGCGACAAGCGCCAGGTGATCTTCGAACTGCTCCAGGCAGCCCGGCGGGAAAATTTTCTCGACGATCTGATCGCCGCCGCCCAGGAGGCGAACCCGGGTAATGACCAGCTCCGCGCACTATCCCCTTCCCGGCCCGCCGCTGAGTGCGCCAAGATCTTCCACGTGCCTTCGAAGCAGAACCGCTTCTTTGCCGGACGGGACGCGCAGATCGGCGCCTTGGCTGCGGCGCTGGCGGAGAAGAACATCGCCGCCCTGACCGGGTTGGGCGGCATCGGCAAAAGCCAGCTCGCCCTGGAATACGCCTACCGCTACCGCGACCGGTATCCCCTCGTGTTCTGGATGCAGGCCGATAGCGAAGCCGCCCTCAACGCCGGCTTTGGCGAACTAGCCCGCCGTTTGAACCTCCCCGCCAGGGATGCCTCCGATCAAGGCGTCGTCCGCGCGGCCGTCATGGACTACCTGGCCACCTCCCCGTGCTGGCTGCTTGTTCTTGATAATGCCGCCGACCCGACCTCCGTCAAGCCCTATCTGCCCGTGCAATACACCGGCCACGTGTTGTTGACGTCCCGCGTCTCCATTTTCCAGAGCTTGGGCCTCGTCTCCCCTCTCGAACTGGAAGTTCTACCCCCCGAAGACGCCCGCCAGTTTCTCTATACCCGGACCGGTCGTGCCCCGGGCACCGCCGCCGCTGCCGTCGCACGACTTGCCGCGGAACTCGGGTTCCTGCCCTTGGCTCTCGAACAGGCAGCGGCTTATATCGTCGAAAAACAGGCTCGCTTTGAAGATTACCTCTCTAGTTTTCTCAAACAACGCCTCAAGCTACTCGGTCGGCAACGTCCCGTCGGCGCCGAGCCCGTCGCCACCACCTGGACCATGAACTTCAAGGCCCTCGCCGAGACGCCAGCCGCCCGCGATCTTCTGCGTCTGAGCGCCTTCCTCGCTCCCGAGAACATCCCCCTCGAACTGCTGCGCCAGGCAGCGCCGCACCTCGGGCAATTCCTCTCCAAGACCTTGGAAGGAGTATCCGACGATCCGCTCATCGTAGACGAAAAATTACTTGAACCACTGACGCATTATTCATTGATTCGGCGCAATCTGGAAAATGATTCCTACAGCTTGCACAAACTGGTCCAGGAGGTGGTCGCCACTGACCTCGACCGCAACCGCCAGCGCCAATGGGCCGAACGCGCCGTTCGCGCGGTCAACGCCGTTTTCCCTTCCGTGGAGTTCTGCCACTGGCCCACCTGTTCCCGGCTCTTGGCCCATGCGCTTGTCTGCGCCGATTCCATTGCCCGGTGGAACTTTACTTCCGCCGATGCGGCCCGGCTGCTCGACCGCACTGCATCGTACCTGATGGAACGTGCCCAATACGCCGAAGCCGAGCCGCTCTTCGAGCGTGCTCTCGCCATCCGCGAGAACCCCAAATTATTCGGACCCAGCCACGCCTACACCGCAGCCTCCATCAATAACCTCGCCTTGCTCTACCACTATCGCGGCCGGAATGCCGCATCGGAAGCTCTATACCGGCGCGCCTTGACCATCTGGGAGGACGGCAAGAACCCCGTCGAGTCCTACACCGCCACCTCACTGGAGAACCTCGCCTCTCTCTGTCGCCATACCGGACGCTACCCGGAAGCCGAACCGCTCCTCCAACGGGCCCTGACCATTTGCGAGCGCCTCGATCCCCTCGGTCCCGAGACAGCCGACTGTCTCGACCAAATGGCGTTACTCTTCTTTGACCAACAACGCTACCGTGAGGCCGAACCGCTCTGCCGCCGCGCACTCGAAATCCGCGAGAAACGACTTGAGCCCGATCATCCCGATCTGGCCAGCTCGTTCAACAACCTTGGCATGTTGTTGCACAATCAGGAGCATTTCGACCAGGCGGAGCTTCTTTTCAAAAATGCGCTGGCAATTCGGGAAAAGGCCCTTGGCCCCGGACATCCGGCGACAGTCAACTGCCGGACCAACTACGCCCGGCTCCTTCTTCAAACCGGACGCGAAGCCGAAGCCCTCAAACTGGGAGAGGGGTTCCTGACCTACTCGAGCGCCGCCGGCAGAATCCGGTAGAGTCGAAAGCCCCACGATTCGCCCAGCTTCGCCAACCCCCACCTGTCCGGGCGCGACTCCATGTCCGGCGCCAGAAAGTCGTTCTCATGGAGCAACAGGTAGCCGACCCCCCGCTCCAGGAGGATCTCGGTGGCTTCGCGGCGCATCCCCAGCGGCGGCGCCATTTCGATCTCTTTCGGCTCGCTGAGCGTCGTCCGCTTCCCAGCCGCATCCTCGAGTTCCAGTTGCAGCCGGATGGCCGACTCGTCATGCGAAGCCTCCACCCCCACCCGATCCACCGTCTCCGGTTTTCCGAGATCTACATCCAGAAACATGCCTGGAAACAGCTTTTGCCAGCTTCCCCAACGGGTTAGCCGGGAATTGTCAAAGGCCTCTTGCACTCCCCAGGGGTATGGATTCGCCCGCAGACGCCACGCTTCGGCACGAGGGAACTCCTGGCCCTGATGAAACAGGCGCAGTTCGTTCACCGTGAAGTGGTCGGGAGAATCCTTGGCTGTTTGCACCACGCGCAGCCGCTTTACGGGCTGCGGCGGAAACGTGAACTCCAGCCAGCGGACCGGCTGGTATTGCGGGATCATCGGCGTCAGCAGGATTCCGCCCAACGTCGCGTTGAAAGCCGCCTGGTAAACCACCAGGATGTCGCGCGTCGTATAAGCTTCACCGGTTTGGTTGAATGTGAGCACCTTGCCCCCCGGTGGCACAGTCCGTTCAATCAGGCGGGCCACCGAATAAGCCGGCCATTTTCGGTCGAGAAAACCGTGCTCGTCTTCCAGCCGCAAGGCCTGTCTGAACAGGACCCGGTCCAAGCGCCAGGCGTAGGTGTCGCAGTATTTCGCCAGTACCGGCGGCCAGGCACTGATCGCGTGCGCCAGCAACAGGGCGGCGGCCAGCAGGGGCACCCGGCAGAACACGAGGCCCAGTGTCAGGGCCGCAAACGGCAGCGCCGGAATCAGGAACCGGGTACCGATATTGGTAGCGTAGATTGCCCCGAACAGCAGCATTGCCGCCAATAACCGCGGACCATGCCTTGACCGCCACGCCAGGAAGGCCAGCGGCATCAGCAAAAACAGCGGACCCAGCAACCCGCACAAGGCCTGTCCCTTCACTGTGACTTCCAGCGGGATCAGCCAGCGGTTCGGCAGGTCGTATTGGCGCATCCTCTGCGAGTATTCCTGCTCGAACGAGATATGCACGTAGGGGTTCGGAAACACCTGATTGGCGAACGGCGAGACCGGATTCCCCAGGATGATGGCGTTCTTCACCAGCCACGGCGCGATAAACAGCGCCGCCACCCCGCAAACAAGTGCTAACGCTTTCCATTGCCGCCGCCAAACCAGAAACAGCAGCGCATAAACCAGTGCGACAAAGGCGGTGTATTTGGCGCCGAACGCGAACCCGGCCAGGACTCCCATCACAATCAGCAAGCCGCGGGCCCGGGATTGGTCCCAGACTTGGGTAATGTAGTAAACACCAAACAGCAGAGCGGCAACCGCGATGTCGATATAGGCGCTCGCCGCGTCGATCCCCACCACCGGGGTGAAAAACACAAATCCGGCCCCGATCAGCCCCGCC
>JAEUQD010000655.1 GCA_016789925.1 Bryobacterales bacterium
TCGAGGAGGAGCCGGCAACCTCGATATCTGGGTACAACAGATGGCGGGTGGGGATCCCATTCAGGTGACGAGAGATCCGGCGAACGACTCCGAACCCTCTTTCTCTCCCGACGGCAGCCAGATCGCTTTCCGGTCGGAGCGTAACGGAGGCGGCATCTTTGTGATTCCCGCACTCGGAGGCGAAGCGAGGCTGATCGCGCCGCAAGGAAGGCTTCCGCGATTCTCTCCGGACGGCACCCAAATCGCCTATGGGATTGGCAAAGGCGCAATCGGTCTGCCTTGGTCGTCCACGCCCGCCACCTATGTGGTTGCTTCCCGTGGCGGCCCTGCAAGGCGGCTGGAATCGGGGTTTCGAGGCTCGAGCGTCCCTGTCTGGGCGCCGGACGGCAGGAGCCTCATCTGCTGGGGCTACAGCGAGGCAGAAGCAGATTCCGATTGGTGGGTCGTCCCGGTGAATGGCACGCCGATGAGGCGAACTCGACTACGGAGCATTCTTAGAGCGCGAAACTTGTCAACTTCCTATGTAAATGTGTACGCCTGGATTGGCGGCCGCCTGATCATCTCGATCGACCTGATTGGCAGTTGGGATCTGTGGCAGATCCCCATCTCGTCCCGTACGGGGGAGGTGGCTGGCGAGCCGAAGCGGCTTACCTTCGCCACCGGAATCAATGTGCATCCGTCCGTGTCGAATGGCGGACAGGTGGTCTTTAGCAGTATGACCGTCAACCGCAACGTCTGGGGCATAGCGGTAGACGCGGATAGTGGAGAGACCAGGAGTGAGTTGCAGCGGCTTACCCAAGAGGCTACCTCCAACAGTAACCCGGCTGTATCGCCTGACGGCAGGAAAGTGGCGTTTGTGTCGGGCTGGAACACTCCCGGGGCGCAACTGAGGATCAGGGATGTGGCGACGGGGAAAGAAGCCCCGTTGTCGGGCATTCCTGCCACACGCTACCTGGAGCACCCCAGCTTCTGCGCAAATGGCTCGAAGGTTGTGTTCAGGGCCCTTGAGAAAGCTAGGCCATCACTCTACGTCGTGCCTGCCGCAGGGGGGCTGGCGGAAAGAATCTGTGAGAACTGTGGCAATGCTCCAGCGTGGTCGTCGGATGGAACCAAGATTGTCTACGACCGGGTTGACCGAAGGCGCTTCATTGGGTTGCTCGATACCGCGAGCGGCCGGACAACGCAGATCGTGAAGCATCCCGAATACGATTTCATTCAGCCTCAATTCTGCCCGGGAGACCGCTGGATCAGCTTCGCCTCCATCTATCGACCCGACCGTACCCGAGTGATGGTGGCGCCATTCCACGGCGCGGCGACAATCCCCGAGTCGGAGTGGATCGCGGTCACCGACGGTTCCGGCTTTGACAGCCGTCCCCGGTGGTCGCCGAACGGCAACCTGCTGTATTTCATTTCGGATCGCGATGGCTTTCGATGCATTTGGGCACAACGGCTGGATGTAAACAAGCGACCAGTGGGGCCGGCGTTCGCGGTGCAACACTTCCACGACCTCCGGCGGCTGCTTTCGGATATTCCGGAGCTTGGCCTGTCCGTTGCGCGGGACAAGCTGGTGTTCAACATGATCGAGCAAACCGGCAACCTCTGGACGTTCCAACTGCCGCCGGAGAAGTAGGGGTTCAGGCAGGGACTGGCTACTGGATCCACATGCCTTTCAGGGCGTCGCCGGTGGCGGGGAGTGGGGATGAGCCGGGTTGGGCTCCGTTGAGTTCGAAGATGTAGGCGACGGCGTCGGCGTACACCTTGGCCGGCAGAGAGTTCGGGGCGGAGGGCGGCATGGTCCTGGACTTCTCGAGGAAGGCGTGGACGGTTTGGCCCGACCATTTGGTGCGGAAGTAGTCGCCGGCGAGTGGTGTGCCGAAGGTCCCGTTGGTGAGGGTGCTTCCATGGCAGACCGCGCAGTATCCGTCGTAGGCCCTCTTGCCATCGGCCGCCTGTTGCGCCGTGAACTGTGGTGGCGGACCGCCGGATGTTTGGGGCCTTGCGCCGGGCTGGCTGGACGAGCCGGTGACCACGGGCTCCGGTATGGGCGCGCCTTCGCCCTCGTAGGTGAAGGCGAGGATGGCGCCGGAGTCCTGCATCTGGCTGGTGACCGCGCCGGTGAGGCTTTCGGCGAGGCCGCCGGCGTCGGTGGCGGCGTAGATGGTTAACCCGTCGGGAGAGATGGCGGTGTCGCGGTAGCGGTTTTCGGCGCGGAAGTAGCGGCTCATTTTGCCGGCGGCTTTCTGGCCGTCGGGGGTGAGGGGGAGGACATAGATGCTGCCGCGTTTGAGCGTGGTGATGAGGAGGACCTTATCCCAGCCGGGAATGCCTTTGGGGTAGCCGCCATAGAACTCGACGCCGGAGATGCCGACGGTGGGCCAGCAGATGTAGTAGCCGCCGGCGCACTTGGGGTCCTCGAAATTGAAGCCAGTGGGGACGGTGAAGAGGGTGGCGATGGGTTCGACGAAGGGCTTGGTGAAGGCGGTTTCGGGTTCGCGGGGGACGCTGGGATGGATGGCGAGGTCGGAGAAGCGCAACTGGCGGCAGGGGGTTTTGGCTTCGGCCCAACGGGCGTATTCGTAGGCCTTGTTGTCTTTGAGGCCGGCAACGTGGGGCCAGCCGTAGTTGGAGCCCTTGGTGAGGATATTGATCTCGTCGTCGGTTTTGGGGCCGTGTTCGGCGGCGTAGAGCGTTCCGTCGGGGCCAAAGTCGATGCCCTGCGTGTTGCGGTGGCCGACGGTGTAGACATGGCTGACGACGCCACCGAGCTTCGGGTTGTCCGAAGGAATGGATCCGTTGAGGTTGAGGCGCAACGACTTGCCTTCATAGGACGAGAAGTCCTTTTTGCGAATCTCAGCGGACGTGGGGAGGCGCTGCGCGAGCACGGGCAGGCAGAAATTCCCTAGTTGGTTGTTGCCCTGGTCGCCAACGGTGAGGTAGAGCTTGCGGTCGGGTCCGATCTTGAGGCGGTAGGCGTTGTGGTCGTTGCCGGCGGGGAGACCGGTGATCAAGTCTTTGGGTTCGAGAAGTTGCTGGCGGGTGGGGTCGTAGCGGAAGCGCACGATCTTGCCGTAGAGGTAGCGGTAGGGGCTGGCGGCGTCGTCGACGCGGAGGTCGGCGGGTTTGGTGCGGTCCTGGTAGGTGTAGGCGGCGTAGACGAAGTCGTTGCCCGTTCCTTTGAGCAGGTCGGGATGGAGGGCCATACCCATGAGGCCGTCCTGACCTCCGGGCGCGGAGACTTCGGGGATGGTGACGGCGACGGTTTTCTCGCCGGAAGCGGGATGGACGCGGACGATGCGCTTGCCCATGCGTTCGGTGATCCAGAGCATTTGGTCGGGTCCCCAGGTGAGTTCCCAGGGTCCCGCCAACCCGGAAATGACCACTCTCTTTTCGAATCGCTTTGCCGGAGGCTGTACGCTTTCGGGACTGTCCTGCGCCCAGAAAACCGTTGTTAGAAGACCTATTCCCAGAACCCGCCACCAATGCATTATCCGTTTCCTTCCCACTTTTTGAGGACCGCGCCCGTGCGCTTTGAGTAGTACGCGCACAACGGAGGCTGCTTCGCGGCCCTGTGCGCTTCTAATCAGCCTATCCTGAAACGGTGATCTCACGACGGAATCTCCTTGGGGCTTCGCTGGCAGGGCCGCTGGTGGCGGCTGCCAGGCCAAATATCATTTTCGTCTTCAGCGACGATCATCATTTTCAGGGTCTGGGGGCGGCGGGGAATCCCCATATCCGCACGCCTCATTTGGATGCGCTGGCGCGGGGCGGGGTCCAGTTCAGGAATGGGATTGTGAGCACGCCGCAGTGCGCGCCCAGCCGCGGGATCATGCTGACGGGGCTGGAGACGTATCAGTCGGGGTTGATCAGCAACGGGCAGACCAGTTTCCAGAAGGATATCCGGCCCACGGCGGTGGAGCAACTGCGGGATAGCGGATACGACACAATCCACATTGGGAAGTGGCATATCGGCCCATCACCGGGCGAGGTTGGCTTCGGGCGGTCTCCGCTGTGGCTGCGGGGAGGAGGGAGTACCTACCGGAATCCGAAGCTGCGGCGAGGTCAGGATGGGCGGGACGAAGTAACGCCGGGGCACATCACGGACTTGTTCACGGAGGCTGCGATTGCAGCGACGGCAGAAGCACGGCAACCTTACTTTCTCTGGCTGGCCTACAACGCTCCGCATACACCATGGCTGGCGGAGGACAAGTACCGGGTTCCCTACCAGGGGATTCCGAACGAACAGTTGGCTCCGCCGCTGCATCCCGGCGGTGGGAAGCCGTTTGATTGGGCGACCTACTATGCGGTGATCACGCATCTGGACGAGGCGGTGGGGAGGCTGGTGTCGGCGCTGAAGGCGAGGGGGCATTGGGACAACACGGTGCTGTTCTTTGTCGGCGACAACGGGTATGTACCTGGGACGCGGGGCTGGGTGGGGAAGGTGCGGCACTGGGAAGAATCGGTGAGGATTCCGTACTTCGTGTGTGGCGGTGCGGTGAAGGCTCGGGCGCAGGTGGACGATCCGGTGGCGAGCATCGACGCGGTGCCTACATGGTTGGACTTCGCCGGCGTGAAGCCTGCGCGTGCGATGGCGGGCCGAAACTTACGCAGCTACCTGGAGCGGGGGAAGGGGAAGATCGACGCGGCGTATTCGGCATGGGACGATCCGCGGGCGGAGGGGTTGGCTGTGGGCGTTGCCATCGAGCCGTACCGGCTGGTTCGCACGAAGCGGCACAAATTGGCTGTGTTCGCGTCGGGGCGGCAGAGTTTGCATGACTGCGTGGCGGATCCTGGGGAGCAGACCGACCTGATAGGCGATGTGCGGCTGCGGGCGGTGAAGCGCGAACTGGCAGGCAAGTTGGAAGCCCGGATGCGGGCCACCCAGGATCATGCCATTCAGTGGCTCGGCCGGGGTTAGGGCTGGCGACCCCGTAGGTTGCCGGGCATTTCGTTTCGCAAGTTATTGATTCTGTTAGAAACGACGTGTCGAAAAGTGTCGAATGCGCTTTCCGGGTCGTCTGGTTTGGATTCCGCCGCCGCAGGCGGGTTCGGGGCATTTCGTTTCGCACCGAGTCCGTTTGCCCGGAAAGGGTGTCGAAATTTGTCGAACGGTGGGAGTTTCCAGTCCTGCTTGAGGACCGCAAGGGCGACCTTTAGTTAATCAAGTTCGGCGAACTCGGCCTGAGCCGTATGCACGGCGGTGGCGAATGCTGGCAGTTTCATCCAGCGGAGGTCGGATTCCGTGGCAGCGGCGGAGAAGTTGAGACCGCAGACTAGCGGACCGAGAGGGTGAGGGCTTGGCGGGGAGCTTCGCCGTTGACGGAGACTGAGAAGTCCTGGTTGCCGGAGAGGCCCGCGGGGACCTTGAGGTTGAACTGGTAGACGCCAACGAGTCCGGGGGCGAGGCCGGCGTAGAGGACTTCGGCCACCTGGCCACCGATTTTGAATTCGACGGTGGCGGCGAGGCGGGTTTGGCCTTGGGCGATTTGGCCGGACTGCATGCCGGAGTCGGGGGTTAGGGCGCCGAATCCGGTTCCGTAGAGGGTGAGGACTTCGCCGGGGGCGGCCCACGCTTCGGGCAGGTTCGGGATGGTTCCGTTGCTGACGAGGGCGCCGTTCTGTTTCACGGCCACGACGAATTGGGTTTCGCCGACCTTGAAAGCGGCGGGGGCCAGCAGGCCGGGCACAACGGATTGAATGGAGACCTGAACGGGAGCGCTAGTGATTCCATCGTTGCTGACCACGATCTGGGCGGGGCCGCCGGTCGGGATGCCGGCCGGGATTTGGGCGTTGATCTGGCCTGAGCTTACGTAGCTGACATAGGCGGGTGTGCCGTTGACAAGGACGCGGACGTTATCGAGGGTGGTGGGGGCGTTCGCGCCGTTGAAGTCCTTGCCCTCCCACTGGCGCGCGGTCTCGGGGCCGAGGTTGGAGCCGTAGATTTCGATGTAGGAACCGGGCGCGGCCTGGGTGAAACCGCCGAAGTTACTGGCGGTTACGACGCCGCGGGTGGCGATGGTGGGCATCTGAAGGACGGCGACTTCGATGACGCGAATCAAGTTTCTTTCGCCAATGTCGCCGGAGGTGTAGTCGACGACGGGGAGTTCGGCGAAGGCGTCGCCGCGGTCGACAATCTGGGCGGCCTCGATCTTGCTGAGGACATCGAGGCCGGCCGTGCTGTTGATGCGACCGAACACGGTAAAGCCGCCGTTGTTGGTTGGACCGAGCGTGGTGGTGTTGTTGGCGAGGTTGAAGAACCACTGGCTGGTAGCGGTATTGGGACCGGAGCCGAGCTTGGCCATGGCGATGGTGCCGCGGGTGTTGGTGACGTTGTATTCGTTGACGATGGGCGCGTCTTCGGGGATCGCGACCCAGCCGGTGTTTTGCCAGCGAAAGCCGCCGCCCTGGGCGACAAAGCCCTTGACGAGGCGATGGAAGAATGTGCCGTTGTAGGCGCCTTTATTGACGTAGCTGAGGAAATTGGCCACCGTGCGCGGCGCCGATTGCGGGAGCAGGGTGATGTCGATGTCACCCTGTGTGGTGCGGAACCGGACCGTCTGGCCCAGTGTTGTACTTGCGCACAGGAGTCCCACGGCGAGAAGAAAGCGCATACTTCATGGTACCCGGTGACTCTCAGTGCCGGTGCTTTTCCATGCGCTGGTGGAGGCGGCGATGGGCGTCGTCGAGGGTAGCGAGCATGCGCTGGAGTTGCTGCTGGTCAGGCCGGATGGTGAGGTTCTGGACGTAGAGGCGGGTGCCTTCGATCAGCTTGAGGAAGTAGGCGGCGGCGGGGGCGGAGAAGAGTTCGCGGCCGGGCACGGTGCAGTAGATGGGCGAGGTGTGGGCAGAGACGCCGAAGCGGGCGGAGGGGACGCGGGAGGCACAGCGGGCGGCGAGCCAGCCGGGTCCGGCGACGTTGATCTTTTCGGTGAGGGTCAGGTGGCGCGTGCCGGCGGACTCTTCGCGCCGGGCGACGACTTTGCCGTTGAAGACCACTTCGACGCGGTGGAAGGGCACGAAGCTGGTGGCTTCGATTTTGACTTCGACCGAGCCGCCGCCGGCGCGGAGTGGGATTTCGTCGCCGGGCATGCGGCCGTCGGCGCGGAAGTCGAGCAAGGGACCGCTGGTGGTGAAGGTGCGACCGGCGCGGACGGCG
>JAEUQD010000680.1 GCA_016789925.1 Bryobacterales bacterium
CCGCTTCTGCTCATGTTCGTGTGGCAGGAGAAGCAGTCGGTGTTCGGGTCCTGGACAAACGTTTCCATCGTGCTGTTGGCGAGCAAGGTCGAGCCCGCCTGATTGGTCGAACTGGGGGGAAGTTGCCCGTTCACGGTCCAGACCGATCCGACCAGGAAGTAGTTCTTCCACAGCGAACCCTGGGGAAGAAGCCCGAGTACGGAGGCATTCAAACTCTGAATCGCCGCCGCGTTTCCGGCGGCGCCACCGCCATTCGGGTTAATGCGAACAGCTTGAGTAATCGGAAAAGGCGGCTTTGTGGGTGGATTCGTGGACGGCCAGGCATTGATCCCCTGGCATGTCGTATTCGCCGGATTGTTGAATGTCCAACTCGCAAACGGCGCCGGCGGCGGTGTGCTTTGTCCGGCTACGCACGGTCCGTTGGGCGCATTGGCCACATGTTCGAAGGTCGCCCAAACCAGTTCCGGATGGCTCTTAGTGGCGAACACCAGGTGGAACCCGACCAGCGCCATCAGGTCCGGGGTATACGTCTGGCCCTGGTTGTTCATCACTGGAAAACCGGGAATCGTATAGAACAGGTTGGCGTTCGGCGCGGCTTTCGACATCGGCAACCACGAGGCTTTCACTTCAATCGCTCCGGCCGGAATACGCAACGCTTTCGCCGCGGGTTGGCTCTGGCAATTCGGCAGTTGAAGGCTGCAAGTGGTCACGAAGCCGGCGGCCGTCGGATCAAGCAGTTGTTCGTAGTAAGTGATCTGGTTGCTCTGCGAAATCAGAACACCGGCTGAGCCCGCCTGCTGATCTTCATTGAAGGGCTCCCCGCTGGCGATCGCTTTCGCCTGGCCCTTCGTCGCTCCTTCGTGTGTTGGCTTTCCGAAGCGGGGCAGAAAGACCCGGTTCCGCTTGTTGCGTGAATCCAGCATCTTGGACACTCTTCGTGGCGGTGGCGTACTGAAAACATCGCTCACCGATCGGTAGTTCTCAAAATTCAAACCTCCCGCCGGTGACGCACTGGTCAGAAACAGAAACGACTGCCACGCGTATTGGTGAAACGCGCATACACTATTGGGATCCGCACCAAAGTTCGGCTGACTAGGATTCTGGATCCACGACGCGTCGGCGGCGCACGCACTACTGGTGCTGACCTCCGGCTTGGCTTGAGCCGCCTGCTTCGAGTCTTGTCCTGGTTGGTGGGAACACGCGACGCTCGTCAGGACCAACAGGACGAGCGTATTTCGAGGGTCGAAACTTTTCCGGAAAAAACTCATTTCAGCTTCCTTTTCGCAGCGAGTTTCGTGATTATGTCACAAATGAATCGGCGGCGGAGGAATTTCTATCGCAAAATCCGCACCTCCAGCGAAGATAGGCTTCCCGCCGACCGGTACACCCGGTGCGTCGCCTTTTGGAAGTCTTCTTTCCGCGCGTTATAGATGTCGACGAATTTCTGCGGATTCCGATCCACCAGCGGAAACCACGAACTTTGAATTTGCACCATAATCCGGTGCCCCGTGCGAAATGTATGAAACACGTCCGGGAGTTTGAAGCCCACTTTCGTCACCGCGCCCGGTGTGAACGGCTCCGGCTTCTCAAAACTGTTCCGGAACTTGCCGCGGAACGGCTCGCCGCGCACTAGTTGCTGGAACCCGCCCATCTTTATGCGCTCCGGATTCGGCGAAGGGTCCGGGAAATCGGGCGGGTACACGTCAATCAATTTCACCACCCAGTCCGCATCCGTCCCCGTGGTGGACACATGCAGATTCGCCTCCAGCGGTCCAGCCACGGTAATGTCGCCCTCCAGCGGCTCGGTCTGGTACACCAGCACATCGGGCCGCGTTGCCGCGAAACGCTGGTCGTCCAGCATGTGCTCGCGCGTCATCGTATTCGCAATGCCCGCAATGTAGGGCACCGGCCGCGCCGGGTCGCTCACATACTCGTCGAAGCCGCCCGTGCTGGGCGCCTCAAACCGCAACCGCCCCTCGGCGTGTAGGTAGAGGTTCGCCTCGCGTGACCCCGCCGGCGGCCACTGGCTCAGTTGATGCCACTCGTTCCTTCCCGTCTCGAACATATACGCTTCCGGCAGCTTCGGATCCGGCGCATCCTTCAAATAGTGTTCGAAGAATGGAAATTCGATCTTCTCGCGATACAGCACTGAAGTCTTTGATGCGAAATTTACGTGACCTAGCGACTGGCCGTCGAGTGTCGACCAGCCGCCATGATGCCATGGCCCCATCACCAGCACATTGAATGCGCCCGGCGACGACTTCTCCACCGTCCGGTAGGTCTCCAGCGCGCCAAATAGGTCCTCCGCGTCGAACCATCCTCCTACCGTCATCACAGCGGGTTTGATGTTTTTCAAGTACTGCCGCACATCGCGCGCCTTCCAGAACTGGTCGTACGTGCCGTGTGTCATCAAGTCCTTCCAGAAAGGAATTGAATGCTTCAGATGCCGCTCGTTGATCTCTTGCAGCGTTCCCGCCGCCAGGAACATGTCGTAGCCGTCCGGCGTCGGATATTCGAAGTTGCTCCGCTCCACGTTGGGCTTTGCATCCGCGCCCACGCGGCTGTTCGACCAGAACCAGCGGAACGCATGCGCCAGGTAGAACGCGCCGTTATGGTGGAAGTCGTCCCCGATAAACCAATCGCCTACCGGCGCCTGCGGCGACACGGCCTTCACCGCCGGGTGCGCGTCGATCATCGCCGTGGACGTGTAGAACCCGGGATACGAAATCCCCCACACTCCCACGCGGCCATTGTTGTTCGGAATGTTCTTGACCAGCCATTCCACCGTGTCATAGGTATCGGTGGTTTCGTCGATCCCGCCCGGATTCCGCGGCCGGATCTGCTCGAACTCGCCCTCTGAACGGTACCGGCCCCGCACGTCCTGATACACGAAAATGTAGCCGGCCTTACGGAAATGCTCCGACGGTCCGAGCGCCCCGCGGTACTGATCCACCCC
>JAEUQD010000682.1 GCA_016789925.1 Bryobacterales bacterium
AACGCCTCCAACGCGGCCTTGTCCCAGGCTTCGTTGCGCACCGTCGAGAACCAGAGTACGCCATTGTTGTGGAAGAGCTTGAGCCGCCAGCGCTGCTCGTTTTCACGCCACAGTTTGATGGCCCGCGCCGTCAGTTGCGTATAGACCGTGTTCGGACCGTAGCCGCATCGAACCACCCGCGTTTCGTCTCCGGACGAGGAACGGGAGTGGCCCGGTCCCCAGGCATCGATGAGTGTCACGCGATGGCCGGCCCTGAGTAGATGAAGGGCAGTCCAGCCGCCAAAAGCTCCAGCGCCGATAACGGCAATGTGAGTGGGCATTTCCGGTATTGTATCCGGGACTACCGGCTTCTGCCGCGGGGCATGCCCTGGCCGCCAAACCCGGCGCCACCGGAACCCTGGCCGGAACCCATGCTGCCTGAGTTGTTCCCGAACCCGCCACTGCCGCGCCCCTGCTGACCCTGCTGGCCTTGCTGGCCCTGCTGGCCGAAGCCGGTCATCCCGGCGCCGCCGGGCGCCTTCTCCAGTTTCGGGTCGTAGAGGAATTCCCACTCCTTGTACTTGGTCTTCTCGTTGTAGACCCGGATTCCTTCCCCGGCTCCCTGGCTGGCGACGCCGGCGATGCCCGCTCCCATTCCCTGCTGGGCGCCTCCCATCCCGCCGGCCATCGGATTGTTTCGAGGAGTCGTCAGGATCTGGTTAATGAGTTGGGCGGCGGCATTGCCGGGCGGCCCGCCCGGAGTTGTCGGTGCGAATCCGCCCGTCTGTGAATTGGCGGCTCCGGGCGCGTTCGGAAGCCGCTGGCCCGGAAACTGCTGCCCCGGGAATTGCGGTTGAAACCCCTGCGGATTCGTCTGTTGCTGGCCCGGATACTGCTGCCCCGGGTATTGCGGTTGAAACCCCTGGGGATATTGCTGCTGCTGACCGGGATACTGCTGCCCCGGGTATTGTGGCGCCGTTCCCGGCGGAAACTGGCCGGGATAAGGCGAGCCCGGAGGAAACGCCACGGGCTGGCCCAGTGGAGCGCCAGGAATGTTCGGATTGACGCCCTGGCCCGGGATACCGGGTATCCCCGGAATTCCCGGTACCACCCCCGGTGCACCCGGAAATTGGCCCGGATACTGACCCTGCGCCTGGCCCGGAACCTGTCCTGGATACTGACCTGGATACTGTCCCGGATAGGCGGGTTGGCTGCCCGGCGCCGCACCCGGCATGGCGCCTGGCTGATTCGGATTGAGATTGGCATTGCTGGGATTGTAGGGGTCGTTGCCTGTAGGCTGTTCGCCAAAGGCGCGGTTTGGATCGCAGGGTTTGGTGGCGTCGTAGGGCTGCGACGGGTCGCACGGGGGGAGAGCATTCTGACCTTCCCCGGCAACCACCGCCGGCCGGTCGGAAGCGCGCCGCTGCAACCCCGCCGGCACCTCGCCAGGCTCCAGCGGCGCACCAGTGGGACCAAGCATCGGCCCCGTCATCCCAATCTGCCCGGCCGCCGAGGCGGACTGGCTTTCGGATTTCTTGTCCTTGCCCATCGGGTCCGGCGGCTTGTGCACCAGCGAGTCCGTGTACGCCCCCGCCGCGTCGACATGGATCAGCCGCCATTCATCTTTGCCCGTCAGCGGATCTTTGAACTTGCGCCGCAGATACCGCTTGTCCTGGAACTCCTCCAGGTCCTCCATCTTCTGCGGATAGCGTTTGTTGGTCCGCACAAACACCTGGATGGCGCGCTGATACTGTTCGCCGCGCTCCACCAGCAACTGTTCCTTCTGGCGCTGAGCCTCGAACATCAGCCGCGGCATCTCCATGTAAAGCATCACAGCAATCGAAGCCGCCATCACGAAGATGAGCAGCACCGCAAACCCGGATTGGCGACGCTTGCGCATGGTCTGCCTCATGTTCCGGCGGGCGGCTCTTCCAGCGGTACCGTCTGCTGATGGCCTTCGAATTGGGTGTCGGAGATCACCGCCGAATTCAGCCCGATTCGGACGATCTTGTAGCGCGACTGCACGACCTGGCCTTCGGAGACCGCGAAGATTTCGTCCCCGTTAATGAAGAAGCCCCGGCGGCCATCGCGGTTCGAAATGAAGCCGTAGAATTTCAGCGGAACCGGAGGCGCCTTGGGCTTGACCGGCGCAACGGCCGTAGGAGCCTCCGCCGCTGTCTTGGCCGATTCCGCGCCGGGCGCACCAGGCTGGCCCGGCGCGCCCTTCTTCGGAAGAATCTTGATGTCCGGGACTTTGGGTGGGGGAGCCGCCGAGAAATCAAACAGGCTTCGCTCGCCGCCGCCGGTATAGGTGACGGTTTGCAGTTTGGCGAGCAGGTCCAGACGGAGCGTGGGATCCACCTTCGTAGGATCGGGACGGTCCTCGGGGCGGCGGGGTTTCAACGTTGGCGTCCATTCCCGCACGGTGTCGCGGGTGGATCGCCGGCGCGGCGGTTGTCCGGTGCGTGTGGGGGCGGGCGTCGCTGCCTGCTGGGCAATCGCTAAAGCCCCGGTGGAGGCCGCCTTTCCGGCTGGCCGACGCGCCTGCGGTGGAATGTCGGACGACGGCGCAATGATATTGGAATAGAACAGGTACACCGCCGCCACGCCCAGCACCCCCAGAATCGCGACCTTCTTTGGTTCCGCGCCTACTTTCATTCCTGGGCTACTCCTTCCCGAACGAAAGTGTTGATCTTGAAGCGGGTGGCCAGCGAACCGGCCTGTTGCTGCGGCGCAGCCTGGATGTTGTCGATGATCAGGAACCGCGGTGAACGGTCAATCAGATTGACGAATTCGACCAGGTCGCCGTAGGAGCCTTCGTAGTTGGCCGTGATCGTCATCATGCCGAGGTTGTCGCTGCCTTCCACCGGGTCGATGACAAAAGAATGTTCGCGGGGCTTGAGGCCGGCTTTCGAAGCCGAAGCGCCGATCTCGGTGAGAATCGTCGACGACGCGGTGCGGCGGTCCATAAAGTAGTTGCCCACGAAATTGTTTTGCTCCGCCCTAACCTTCTGAATCTTGGCCACCAGGGCGCGGAGTTGGACCACTTCTCCCTGGCGAATGCGAATCTGCCGCCGTGTCTGTTCCAACTCGGAGGCGAGGTCTGCGGCAGTACCGCCGATTGGCCGGACCAACAGGAAGAAAACGGCGATATTGGCCACGACCAACCCCACCAACACCTGCTTCCAAATCAGACGCGGGTCGCGAGCACCGCCAACGGCGCGCACGGGCAGCGAGATCCGGGGAATCCTAAAGTCGAGGCGCATATTGGACATTGACCCGGTAGCGGTAGAGGGGCTCGGACTGCGACGGAGGCAGCCAACTGGTGACCGCCGTCGCCCCGAACAGTGCGGACGCTTCCAGCTTCATCAGCATGTCGATCACCGGTTCAGTGGTTTGCGCGGCGACCGTCATATCCAGCACAACCTGATTATCGACGTTCACCTGCGGCCGCACGCTGACCAGCCGGACATTGTGCGGCATGACATTTTCCAGGTCACCGAAAAGCTTGGTCCAACTGATTCCCTTGCGGGTGATCAGTTGGTTCAGGAAGAGGGCGTATTCAATCGCTTCGGCGTTGGCGGGGTCCCTCAATGTCGCCTGAAGCTGGCCTTCGTCGGCGCTGATCTTCGCCAGTTGGCGGTTCGCTTCGTCGATATCGGCCTGGAGCCCCAGGCGTTGGGTGCGCTCAATCAGCCCGAAAGCGGTTTGAACCGCGAACAGCCCGACCAGAAGGGCAACGCCCGCGAGAGCCAGCACAAGGAAAGGACGATCGCGCCGGAAGGGTTCTGAGGAGAGGTTGACGGAGACCGCGCCGCGCATCGGCTACTGCACCTCCTGGGCC
>JAEUQD010000696.1 GCA_016789925.1 Bryobacterales bacterium
TGCTGCCCCGCATGGTCGCCAAGGGTGTCGCCGTCGGCCGCCCCTTCCCCCCGCTCGACACCATGCTCCGTGTCTCCATCGGCACCGCCGCCGACATGGATAAGTTCCGCCGTGTCTTCTGGGAAGTCTACTCCAGCTAACTCATGAATCAACTCACTCGAAGAACTCTGATGGCCTCCGCCGCGGCCGGTATCTTAAGTGCGGCCAATCGCCCCGGCAATTGGATCGACGCCCACGTCCATGTCTGGACCGGCGACCTTAAGCGCTATCCACTCGCCCCCGGCTACACGCGCGAGCAGATGAAACCGCCGCAGTTTCTCCCCGAAGAAATCATCCGCCATGGCAAGGGGAGCGGCGTCAACCGGATCGTGCTCATTCAGATGAGTTACTACCAGTTCGACAACAGTTACATGCTCGACGTCATCAAGGCCCACCCCAAGGTTTTCGGCGGCGTCGGCATTGTCGACTCCAATGGACCCGACCCCGCCGCCAAAATGCGCGAACTCAAAAAGGGCGGCGTCCGAGGCTTCCGCATCTATCCCGGCAAAGGGAGCACCGCCCAGAACTGGCTCGACAGCCCGGGCTACCACAAGATGTTCCAGTGCGGCGCCGAAGAGCGCCTGGCCATGTGCCCCCTCATCAATCCCGACGCCCTCGCCGCCGTCGGCCGCCATTGCGAGCGCTACCCCAACACGCCCGTGGTCATTGACCATATGGCCCGTATCGGCGCGACCGGCACCATCCGCGAAGAAGATATCAAGGAGTTAGTCGCCCTCGCCCGCCACAAGAACGTCAAGGTGAAGGTATCGGCCTTCTACGCCCTGGGAGCCAAGAAAGCCCCTTACGACGACCTCGCCCCCCTCATCCGGCGTCTCTACGACACCTTCGGCCCCCAGCGCCTCATGTGGGCCTCCGACTGCCCTTTCCAGACCGTGAACGGAACCTACGAAGCCAGCGTCAGCCTCGTCGCCGACCGCCTCCCCTTCCTCAGTTCCACCGACAAAGACTGGATCCTCCGCAAGACGGCGGACGAGACCTACTACCAGTGAAGAGGATTGGGTTTAAACACCGGAAGATGATCGCATGCCATAATTCGTCACGAAAAGTGTCGATAGTGTCTATATAGATAGCTACGAAAGCCGCCAGGGCCAATGAGTCCTATTGTGTCTCCTGCAACTCGCCTCCTGTTCAAGTCTCAGGAGCCAAGCGTCTGTTAAGCCTTTGCTCGATCCGGTCAAGGCGACCCGTTATCCGATCACAACATGACGGACTTATGTTTGTCTCCAAGAGTTTGACTTTGAAAACCCGCTCCGGCTCAGTCGGTGACCACGTTCCTGTGACGGCTATCTCAAGCACCGCTACGAGCAACGGCGCGTTGGCGGAAGCGATCTTGAGATGGAGCTTATAGTGGCCCTCGCCGAGTATGTGGCGAGCAGTGTAAGGTTCAACCTCTGTTGAAAGTACAAGAAGTCGAGACTGGCATGACAATCGTGATCGTTCCCTCGCGACTTCGACAAGCGGGTGTTCCCCAGGCGCAAAATCGGCGACGCATCCAAGATCGCAGGGTTTTGACAATCCCGCCGCGATCTTCTGCCGGGTCATTCCTACGTGCGCCCACTTAAGGTCCATAGCGGGGAATTCGTGCTCCAACTCGGCCACACCAGTCACCGGGTGCATCCTGTAAAGCGCACTGGCGTAAACCTCGACGTCTTCGGCCATTGAATAGCCATCGTTGGCGATGATAAGTCGGGAAAACAGGCAAGGAACCCCAGTCGGCGGCACTCCCAATTGGGTGAAGTGTGGATCCTCCACCTTACACGTCAGATTCGGCGGCCTCAGGCGCTCCCAGATTCTTTCACTGCCGAAGAAAGCAATGAGGAGCGCCACCAAAGACAGCACCAAGGTTAGCCCCTCGAAAAATGATGGCATGGCAAATCACCCTTGCCCGCTCTCGAAATCGTTTGCTTTGCGCGCGATGCTGTCCCCGACTGTCGCCGCTATCCGTTCGACTTCCGAGCGCCGCACGGCCTTCACAGAGCCCCTTCTTTCAAATATAACCGCAGCCGGATCGTTTCGTCTTGCCATCCGCTTAGGCTAAGGGCTCAGTTAGTGAAAGTCAAACCCCCGGCCCAGACCATTACTTCCCGGTTTTTTCGACACTCCCAGACGGTCCCAAGATGCTTTGTACGTCCCGTGCGGCATGGAGCACGCGAACGATCTGAAGCGGCTTGGTCTCCCACCGGTAGATGATTAGATACGAATAGATCAGAAAGAATCGATGCCGCTTGTCAGCCAAGTCCTCACGCCAGTGGCCCAGACCTGGATTCTTCGCCAGTTTGAACATCGCCGACTCCAGGGCGTCCAGAACCCGGTCGGCCGCCTCGATGTTGTCGTTGGCAATGAAGTCCCAAATACCGTTGACGTCCCGCTGGGCACTTGGGGTCAGAATGTAGCGCTTCATCCTCCACCGTGCTTCCGCCGGGCGCTACGTGTCCGAATTTCGGCGAACGTCTCCTCCCCATCAACAAACTCGCCGCGATCCGCCTCGGCACTGCCGATCGCGATTTCCCGGCGTAGTTCGGCTAATCGGAGTTGCTTCAAATCCTCCCGCTCCTTGAGCAGTCGCAGCCCTTCTCGAACCACTTCACTCTGCGACTGGTAGAGACCCGTCTTGAGCAGATCGGCGACGAACTGATCGAAGGTGGGGCCGAGATTGACGTTCATACCCTCACAGTAGGGCGGTTGACAACAGTTGTCAAATATTGATACTTCGCCCCGACCCGGCAGATCCGAAAAACGTCCGCGGAGTGCTGCCAGCGCACCAAAAGAAGAAGCGCGAGTAATGCCCCTGAGGGACATTACTCGCGCATTGTTGTTCAGGCCGCTGGGAAGACTAGAAGTGGATACGGCCGGTGTACTGGATTTCGCGGCCGTAGTTGCCGCCCGCGATGTTCGTGCTCTTGCCGAAGGTCGAACTCGTCACACCCAAGTCAGGCTGGCTGGGCATGAAGGCGTTCGGCATGTTGTAGAACTCCATGCGGAGTTCGAATTTAACGCGTTCGGTGATCTTGAAGTACTTGACGAGCGTGCTGTCAAGGCTCCAGAAACCGAAGCCGCGCAAATTGCTGTAAAACATCGGGTTGGTGCGCGGCGTGTAGGCCGGATTCTGCGCGAACTTGGAGGTGTCGAAGCACCGGTCGCGCGTGGGGTTATCGATCTAGTGCCTCGATTTTTAACATTCGCATATTTCAGCGTCAAGGACCTGAAGCAGTTTAAGCGCTGAATATCGTTATTTTTGATACCGATCGCGCCAACATGTCGAGATTTTAATTCAACTGATCAGGGACGCCACAACGTCCCCCCCAGCGAGTACCGGCCCTGCTCATTAAAGTAGTAAACCGTCAGGATTCGCCCATCCGCCAACTGCCGCGATTCCGGGTAGCCGATGTCCCAATTGACAAAGTCGTCGCGCAGAATCACTTCCTCTTCGATCTTCCACGTAACACCGCCGTCATGGCTTAACGTGGCCCGCACGCCGCCCGGCGTGGAATGATACGGTTCCCGCAGGCCGTAGGTACACAGCAGGCGGCCATCGGATAACTCCACAAGATCAGCAGGATGCCCCGTCATCGGCGACGGCTCAGCCTTCGTCCATGTCTTACCGCTATCCGACGATCGCGCGATCCAAACATAGCCGCTGTTGTTGCGCATGGCCGCCACCAGATTCCCTGACCGCAATCGCACCAGGCCGGGTTCATGAAACCGGCCCAGTTTCCCTCCCGGATCGTCGGCAATGGTCGACAGGTATTGCCACGTCCGTCCCTGATCTTTCGAACTCACCAGCACGGCGGCGTGATTCTCGAT
>JAEUQD010000705.1 GCA_016789925.1 Bryobacterales bacterium
TTCCCCGATTTCCTTGTTCTCGGTCAACCGCTCCGCCTGGCCCGTCGTGGCCGACATCAGGTACAGGTCCGAATAGATATCGTCTTCCGTGACCGTGCGCTGGTAGCGCTCGTTCGGCGTCTGCCGGTATCCGATCCAGGCGCCGTCGGGCGAAATCACCACGACCGCCACACTGCCCGCCATCCCAAATGTCCAGCGTCTCGTGGCCTTGGTCTCTACGCTCACACTCCACAACTGGTGCGGCGGCGTTTCCATATTGCGTAGTTTGGCGGTGAATCCCTTGGCCACGCGGTCGCGCTCCGCTTTGTTCGGATCTTCCGGCGCGGTGAAATAGATTCGGTCGCCCTGCGGCGAAAACAACCACGTTGCGATCCCGGCGGCGTGCCGCGTCAACTGCGCCGCCTTCCCTGCCTCGATCTCGGCGGTCCCCAACAGCCAGATCTGCCGCTCCGCCGCCGGCCCCGCGCTATAGGCCAGCCACCGGCCATCCTTGCTGAAGGCGTACGTATCCACGCCTCCCTTGTGGCTGGTCAACCGCAGCGCCTCGCCTCCGTTCGGGCGCATCAGATACAGCTGCGACTCGCGGTTGTTGTCACGGTCCGACAGAAACACGAAGAATGATCCGTCCGGCGACCACTTCGGCGACTTCTCATTGAAAGTCGCCGTCCGCGACATCTGCCGGACCGACTTCGCCCCTTCCTCCAGCGACACCCAATACAAATCGGTGTAGCTCTTGCCCGCCTTCCAGTCGGGCGCCGCCATCTCAAACACACCCGACTTGCCGTCGGGGCTGACATCCAGCGCCGCTACGGAGCGCAGAGTCACGACGTCCAGAAAGTTCATCGGCCGCTTGTCGGCTGCCAGGCCCAACAGGGAGCACAGGCAGAAAAGGGCACATCGAAGCATGTTGGTATTATCCGCGAAATTCTCCCGCCTAGGAGGATTGACTGCCCAGTCATTGATCTGCACTTTCCGGTCAAAGCCTGATGACGACCATGGCCGCCATCCAAGACCGCCTCAGCCGCCGCAAACCCGCCCCCGTCCGCCCGGAACACTACAAGCCGGTCCCGGCGGACTAACGTGCATCAATGTGATGCATAATGAGGATGCATGCCGCATCTAGCCACAACAACGAAACGGCGGTCCGGCAAGAAGACTGCCGCTGAGTCCCGCTACACGGTTGGACTTCCGCAAGGCATCGCCCGCCAGGTTGAACGATACGCCCGGACGACCGATACGAACATGAGCAAGGCCATCGCGGCGCTCGTACGAATCGGCCTCGAAGGACAGGAACAGCGCAAGCAGGACTTCTTCAAGAAACTCAAAGCGAACCTCGACAACGACGACCCCACCCAGCAGGACCAGTTGGTCGACGACTTCCGCAATCTCATTCTCGGCCGTTGAGCCATGCCGAAGATCCAGTGGGAGCGGCTCCCGCGGGAGAAGTGGGTGCACCTTCGAGACCGCGCCAAGGAACGTCAGATCTCGCAGGAAGACCTCTTCGCGCTCGCCGAATGGAAAGCCGAAGATCCCGACGTTCCCTTGTGGTAGAACCGGTTCTTCACCGCCAAGTCCGCCCCCGTCCGGTCCCCACGAAACGCCGCGAACGCCCGTCCCATGCCGGTCAGGCTGTACGTCTTCCAAATCGCCGCATGGCATGCCTTGCAGCTCTCCGCGACAGCGTACGATTTGGCCTGGACAGCCGCACCTGGCCTATCCGGGCGAACACCTCTTTGGTAGACCCAGAACGCCGCCGCACCCGCCAGGCACAGCCCCGCCAGCAACCACCGCTGCCCCCTCAAGTTCACGGCAGCCGCTCAACCGACGGCGTCCCCTCCTGCGCGAACCACAGGACCATTTCCCCCTCGGGCCGCGCCACGGCCACACCCACTTTCCGGCCATCGCCGGACCGCCGCAGCCGCACGTCCGACATCTTCTGGTCTCCCTCGTCACCGATTTCCAGCACGTGCAGGAAATACTGGCGCGCCGCCCGATCCGTCGGGTTCACCTCAATGCGCCACGGCACAACCGGCGGAGCATCGCCCGGCCTTCCTTTGTGCTTGTGGTTGTACTGCGCCGTCGGCTCCAGCGGATGCCCCCAGAAGTCGTGCCCTTCCCCGCCCCGCACCGTCATCTCCGCCTTCTCCGGCAACACCGTCCGAAGGAACGCTCGCGACCGCCCGGTGCTCAGCACTTCCGTCACGCCCGCGGGGTCGCTCAACCAGTTCAGCGTCCCGCCGGCGGTGCTCCATACATGTCCGTCCACCAGCGTCTTCACGGCCCCCTCCGCGCGCGGCTGCGTCGGCACATGCAGAAACCACGTTTTCGCGAACTCCTCCCGCGTCGCCTCCACCCTGTCGAAAACCACAAACAGATCGCGACGCCCGGGAATGTAGACAAACTGCCGCGTCGCCTCCCGCACCTTCTGCGGCCGGTACGCTTTCGTCAGATCCGCCGCCACATGAGT
>JAEUQD010000761.1 GCA_016789925.1 Bryobacterales bacterium
AGGCCGCTGATAATCGAAGCCACTGAAATCACCGAGGTCACTCCGATGACGATGCCCAGTACGGTGAGTCCACTGCGAAGTTTGTGGCTGCGCAGGGTGTCGAAGGCTACGGCGACGTTTTCCCGAATGTCGGCGTGCTGCATGGTTACTCCGACCGTAGCGCGACCACGGGATCCAGTTTCGCGGCCCGTGTGGCCGGATAGATGCCGAAGAATAGACCGATGGACGCGCTGAGAACAAATCCCATCGACGCCACCCACGGCTCAACGGCGGCTGGGAAGCTGGTGAGTTCACGGACGGCCAGAGCTGCCACGAACCCAAGCCCGATTCCGGTGACGCCACCCAACGCGCACTGCACTACCGTTTCAAACAGGAACTGGCGAAGGATGTCGCGCTGCGTGGCGCCGACTGCCCGCCGCACGCCGATCTCTTTGGTACGCTCGGTGACACTGACCAGCATCACGTTCATGATGACGATTCCGCCCACTATCGCTGAAATCCCGCTGACCATCAGGAACACTGCAAAAAACGCTCCGCTGATGCTCTTCCAGAGGGCGATGTAGCTCTCCGCGGTCCCGAAAAAGAAATCCTCTTCCTCCGCGGGGCCAATCTGACGCCGGGCCCGCATGAGCAATCGCGCTTCGTCCTGCGCTTGCTCGAACGCCTCGCGGCTGATCGCCTGCGCCTCGATGATCAGGCTGAAGCGGCTACCCCGCAACTTTACAAAAGCGCCCATCGGAACTACGGCGAAATTGTCCTGGTCTTGCCCCAGCACCGAGCCGATCCGCTCGTACACGCCAATGACAGTGAACTCCAGGTTGTTGATCCGGAGCACCCGCCCCAGCGGGTTGGACCCACCGAGCAGGTCGTCCCGCACACGCGCGCCTACCAGGCATACCAGGGCTGCCCTGTCGTTCTCCGTGTCAGTGAAATAGCGGCCCGTTTCGATGGTCCGCGTATCGATATGCCCCATCTCCGGCGTATGGCCAATCACATTCGTGTCCACGAGTTCCTGATTGCTATAGCGGACACGGCCCGGTACGGACGCCCGTCCTCCTACGTAGCGGCAGTAGCGGCAGTGTTCAGCCAGAAATTTCTGGTCTTCAAGCGTGATGTACTTGTTCTTCAGCGCCTTCAGGATCGCGAGAAAATCGGTGACGATAAACGGCACCCGCCCGATCTGAAACACGTTGGTCCCAAGATTGGCGATCTTCAATTCCACATACTGATTGGCGCCCTGGATGAGCGTTACCACTGTGATGATGGTGGCCACGCCCATCGTCAGGCCGAGAATCGTGAGAGTTGCGCGGAGCCGGTAGGCCCGCAACGCGGTGAAGGTTTGTGCGAGATGGTCGCCAATGGCCGTCATGCCTCAAGCACGACGCGACGCCAGAGCTTGCCCACGCGGATCACATACTCCCCCGTCCCCAGCGTGACAAATTCGCTGACACGCGTCCCACCGATTTCAACACTCCCGGCCCTGACTCTCCGCTGGGCCTCCGACCCGGATTCGGCCAGTGACGCCTGAAGCAGCACCTTGTCCACCCGGAGCGGCGCTCCCGTCAGGTTCACGGTCTCCAGATCCGCCGGCACTTCGCCCTGGCTCACGACGCGCAGCCATTCGTCCACCGCGCGGCTGGCATCGCCCGCCGAGTGAAAGTCCGTCACGATCGCCGCCGCCAGGTCGAGCTTCGCCTGGCGCGGATGAAGTTCCCCCTCGCTGACCCGCCTCTTGATTGCGTCGATATCCGCCGTGCTCTTGTCGGTCAGCAGTTCCCAATACCGCGGCATCAACTCATCGGGAATCGACATCAGCTTCTTCACCATGTCCTCCGCCGATTCGGCAATGCCCACGTAGTTCCCCTTCGACTTCGACATCTTCTCAACGCCGTCCAGTCCTTCGAGAATCGGCACAGTTGCGACGATTTGCGGGGGTTGCCCGTAGTCGCGCTGCAACTCGCGCCCCACCAGCAGGTTGAATTTCTGGTCGGTGCCACCCATCTCGACGTCGCACTGCAGGGCCACCGAATCAAACCCCTGCGCCAGGGGGTAGAGCAGTTCGTGCATCAGGATCGGCGTGTTCTCCTTGAACCGCTTCGAGAAGTCATCGCGCTCCAGAAGACGCGCCACCGTGTAGTGCGAACACAACTTCACCATGTCGATGAAGCGCATCGGGTCCAGCCACTCGGAGTTGAACCGGACCTCGGTCTTCTCTGGATCGAGGATCTTGAATACCTGTGCCTTGTAGGTCTCCGCGTTGGCGTCGATCTCTTCGCGGGTCATCGGGGGGCGCGTCGCGTTGCGTCCGGTCGGATCGCCAATCAAACCGGTCATCGCGCCAATCAAAAAAATCACCTGGTGACCGCAATCCTGGAAGTGTTTCATCTTCCGCAGCAGGACGGTGTGTCCCAGGTGGAGGTCCGGCGCGGTCGGGTCAAACCCGGCCTTGACTCGCAGAAGCCGCTTTTGAGCACGCGCCTGATT
>JAEUQD010000864.1 GCA_016789925.1 Bryobacterales bacterium
GCGACGCGCACTCCGGCTATGGGCTCGGTGGTGGAAGCCATGTATTCTCTATCCTATCTCCAAACGGGAAAGACGACCGGTCATGCCTGGAGGAATTGCAGAATCGCCCGGCAGACTGCCTCCAGATGCTCATCGGCTAACTCGGGGTAAACCGGTAGGGCAAGACTCTCGCGGGCGAGGTTCTCACTTGCGGGAAAGTCGCCGGGCTGGTATCCCAGATACGCAAAGCACTTCTGGAGATGGAGCGGCAGAGGGTAATAGATCTCGGCGCCAATTCCGGCGACGGAAAGTGCGGCTTTGAGTTCGTCGCGGCGGGGAACGCGAATAATGAACTGGTTGGCGACATGCCGGGTGACGAACTCCGGAACCAACTGAAAGCGAACGGGCAGACCGGCGCCGCCGAGGAGTTTGCGGTAGAACGCGGCATTGCGCTGGCGACCTTCTGTCCAGGCATCGAGGTGGCCGAGTTTGACGAGCAGGACGGCAGCCTGGAGCGTGTCGAGGCGGGAATTGATTCCCACCCAGTCGTGGTAATAGCGGCGATTGCTGCCATGGACCCGGAGGGCTCTGAGGCGCTCAGCGAGTTCGGCATCGGAGGTCGTGATCATGCCGGCGTCGCCGTACCCACCGAGGTTCTTCGTGGGGAAGAAACTGAAGCATCCCATCGCGCCTAGGCTGCCTGCGCGACGGCCACGGTACTCGGCGCCGATAGATTGGGCGGCATCCTCGATCACGGTGAGGTTCCGGGCCCGCGCCAAACCGAGCAGCGGGTCCATATCGACGCAGCCGCCAAAGAGATGGACGGGAAGGATGGCTTTCACCCGCGGATGGCGGTCGAGCACTGTTTCGACCTGGTTTACATCCATCTGGCAAGTCTCTTCGTCGACATCGACGAAAACCGGCCGTGCGCCGACTCGGGCGATGGCGCCAGCGGTGGCAAAGAACGTATAGGGCACCGTGAGCACTTCGTCCCCGCGTCCGATCTCGAGGGCCATCAAAGCAAGCACTAGTGCATCGGTACCGGAGGCGCAACCAACGGCAAAGGAGGTCTGGCAATAGGAGGCGAGACGGCGCTCGAGTTCAGCCACCTCCTCACCGAGGATGAACTGCTGAGAATCGATCAGACGGGTCACCTCGGAGAGAATCTCGGCACGGATGGCTTCGTGCTGAGCACGAAGGTCAAGGAGAGGAATCGTTCGGGTGGCGGTCACCAAGATCCACTATGCCATGGCGGACCAGGGCAGGGGCAGAAGGAATGGGTCCGGCCCCGGATGAACAAGCAACTGCGCCAGTTCGGGGCAGCTTGCGCGATAGCCATGCTGCCGATGGAAAGGATTGCGTTCGTCGCGCTTCCGGCGGAATACAGGACCGCTTGAGTAGGGGTCGGCCTGGTAAGCGGCCAAGGCGACCTCTTCGGCCGCGAGGGCTTGAGCGAGGTCAACAGGGTTGTCTGGACCCTCGTAGCGCAGGCGGGCGGCGGGCCAACCGATGGAGGCGCCGTGGAGGTAGAACCGCTGTCTCTTGAAGGCCCAACTCACCATGGTGATGGCAGAAGGGTAGTGACCAGTGAGTTCGCGAAAGCGGCAGATGCTGAAGAGGAGGTTTTCGTAGCTGTCGCGAGCGAAGTCCTCGGTGTGCGCACGTTCGGCGACGTCGGGGCAGCCCCACCAGTTGAAAAATTCAGCGACGTAGAAGTACGAGATGGCCTCGCTCCGAGGACCCGCCTCGCGCCGCGTCGGTCCGCCCGAAAACAGTACCAGCGAATCCGGATGCCGCGCCGCCTGCTCCACACCCCGCCGCACATGTTCCAGATAGTACGGAACCTCGTTGTGTTGAAAGTCGAGCAACACCCAGTTCTCCTCGCGCCGCGGATCGGCAAACCGCCGCAGCGCCGCGTGTCCCGCCACGATAATCAACTGGTCCGGCATCGATTCCATCATGCCACCCGGCAGGATTCCTGGACCGAATGGCCCGCCCGTTGAATCCAAGGGAAGGAATGTGGTTCGTAGCTGCTGTTGCACTGTTGAGTGTTGGAGATCCCCTGCCCGTGCTCAAAGGAGAGTTCCTCACGGGGGCCGGCGCGTCGCTGCCGGAGGCGGCCCGAGGCCGTGCCGCCCTGGTCGCCTTCGGTTTCACCTACGATTCGCGCTTCGCCGTCGAAGCCTGGGTCAAACGCTACCGCAAGGAATTCCCGGACAAAACGAAGACCACCTTCTACGAAGTACCCATGATCGGCGGCATGGCTCGCCTCGGCAAATGGTTCATCGATTCCGGCATGCGCCGCGGCACCCCCAGAGACGATCACGGAAACGTCATCACTGTCTACGGCGGCGTCGACCCCTGGAAACAGCGGCTCGCCTTCGAGAAACCGAA
>JAEUQD010000878.1 GCA_016789925.1 Bryobacterales bacterium
CGCCCAGCAGGCTCAAACCGCCGATACGCATCAATTCGCGCCGCGACCAGCCGTCACACGTGCGCCCAGGTTTCCCAGGAATTGAGAGCATTCCAGCCTCCTGTTCTTGACCGAGTGTGCTGTTATTATATGCCGACTTACAAAACCAGTTCGCGAGCCACGCCGCGCAGGTCCATCTCGAACTCAATCGACACGATCGGCGGACGCGAGAAGTGCCACAGCGCGCCGTGAATGTTGCCCTTGCCCATCGGCTTCAGAATCGTGTCGGCCAGAAACGGCGTGATGCTGTAGACGGTGTAGATTTCGGTCACGGTCGCCTCGTCCCACGATACGCCCAGTTCCTTGATGCGGCCCGTCATCAGGCCCATCACGAACCGTGCTTTCTCGGCAATCGCGTCGGGTGACGTTTCGCCGCGACGCACCACATCGTGCGGATCGAGCGACCCTTCCGGCAACTCGCCGCCGCCCGCCACCACAAACGTCTTGCGCGAAAGCGACGACGGGATGGTGTAGCTGAAACCGTAGAGCGACGGCACGGCCGGCGCGCCCACCTCCGGCGCCACGTTCGTCCTGGCCACCGGATTGACCCCGTCCAGGAAGATGTCCCATTCCTTGAGCACCTTGACGTAGGTGGCGTTGAAGTCCGCGAAGCCCTGGAAGGTGAATGGCTTCGGCGACCGCAACTCCATCCCGCACAGCGACTGGAGAGGACGCTTCACGGCGCCCAAATGAGCGCGCACGCGTTCAAACCCTTGCGCCAGCGGAACCGCGTGGAGGAACCGCGCATGCACAATCTCATGTCCGCTTTCGGCGGCGACGCCCCCCGAGTACGGGGCGATTCCCTTGATGAAGGAGTAGTTTCCCTTTGGATTTCGAATCAACATGGAGCTTGGTGAGTACCTTCAATTGTTGCACTTCCTTCGAGCTAAGCAACCGGTACTTGCCGATCTCGAGCGTGCCCATCGTCAGCGGACCAATCCGGATTCGGACCAGTTTCAAAACGTGCGACCCCACATCGTCCACCATCTTTCGCACCTGACGGTTCTTACCTTCGGTGAGAATTACGCGCAGGTGCGTGTACTTCTCCGTGTCCCGGACGCGCTCCACTTTCACCACGCCTTCCGACGATTGCCGCATTTGCGTCAACTGCTCTTCGGTGAGCAGAGTCGACGCTTTCACCAGGTACTCCTTCTCGACGTGATATTCGGGCGAGGTCAGGCGGTCCGCCAGCAGATGGTCGTTCATCATCAATAGCAACCCGGAACTGTCGAGATCCAGACGGCCCACCGTCCCCACGAATTCGTTCACATCCTTCAGCAAGTCGTAGACCGTGGGCCGTCCGTCCGGATCTTTGTAGGTGGTGACGTATCCCTTGGGCTTGTACAACAGTAGGTAGACGGGCTCCACGGACTCCAGTGGCTTGCCATCAAACAGCACCTTGTCTTTCACGAGGTCCACCCAGGCATCCGGTGTCTGCACGACCTTGCCGTTCACGCGCGCGCGTCCTTCCGCAATCCACTGCCGCGCTTCCGTACGCGAACCCAATCCGGCCTTCGACAGTACCCTATCCAGCGTCTTCATCAGTTCCTATAATCATCGTTGTATGAAACGGGTCGCGTTGCTTGTCCTTTGCGCTTGCGCCGCGTTCGCGCAAACTCGCCAGATCACCCTCCCGGTGCTGCGCGACAAAATCGCCGGTGGTTGGGCCGGACAGATGGCGGGCGTCAGCTTCGGCGCACCCACCGAGTTCCGTGCTTTGGAGAAGATCATCGAAGGTCCTCTGCCGGAATGGACTCCGGACAAAATTCGTAACTCACTCAACCAGGATGACCTGTACGTCGACATGACGTTTGCCCAGGTGCTGGACGACAAGGGACTCGACGCCACTACCGAAGACTTCGGCGCGATGTTCCGTGAAGCCAAATACGCGCTCTGGCATGCCAACCTCGCCGCGCGGCGTGCTCTCAAGCGAGGCGTCCCGGCCACGCAATCCGGCACGCCCGAGTACAACGCTCACGCCAACGACATCGATTTTCAGATCGAAGCCGATTTCGTCGGTCTCATGACTCCCGGCCTGCCTCAACTCTCCAACGACATCTGTTACCGCGCCGGCCGCGTGATGAACCATGGCGACGGCATCTATGGCGGCATGTTTATCTCCGGCATGTACGCGGTGGCGTTCTTTGAAACCGATCCCTTCAAGATCGTCGAAGCTGGCCTGAAGACCATCCCGGCCCAGAGCCCTTATGCGCAGACCATCGCCGACACCCTCGCGTGGTCGCGCCAGTTCCCGGGCAATTGGCGGAAGGTCTGGCGTCTGATCGAGGACAAATGGAACAAACGCGAACCGTGCCCCAACGGCGCGCTCCACCCCTTCAATATCGACGCCCGTCTGAACGGCGCCTACGTCGCCTTGGGCCTGCTGCACGGCAAGGGCGATTTCTGGCAGACGCTCGAAATCTCGACGCGCGCGGGACAGGACTCTGATTGCAATCCCGCTTCCGCCTGCGGCATTCTCGGCGTCGTGATGGGTTACAAGAACATCCCCGACAAATGGAAGAGCGGCATTCCCCCGATTGCCAACGAAAAATTCCGCTACACGAATTTCACGTTCGAGACCATCATCGACAGTACGCTCAAACGGGCCATCCTCGCGGTGGAACGCGCGGGCGGACGCCGCAGCGGTGACACGCTGACTATCAAGACTCAGCCTCCCAAACCCTGGAAACTCGACATCTGGGACGACTACGGTTCCCCCGTCGAACGTATCGCTTTCTCCGACCCGCGCTGGCAGTTCAAGGGCGAATGGAGAACCGACAAGAACCAGCGCACCGCTTCATCGAAGGGCGCCGAAGTCGCTATTCGCTTTGAAGGCACTGGCGGAATGATCGTCGGCCCTTACCTTGCTAGCGGGGGCAAAGCAGACATCTACCTGGACGGGAAGCTGCACCGCACAGTGGACGTGTACCCCGACGAACCGCAGAACAAGCGCATCGAAGCAGTCTGGCACGCCTTCCAATTGAAGCCTGGCCCGCACGAAGTCAGGCTCGTCGTCCGCGGCGAACCTTACGGGGAGTCGAAAGGCACTGACGTCGCCATCGAAGACTTTGTCGTCTTTCGCTAAAAGCGGAAGCGGAGTTGCAACGTGGCCTGGCGGCCGGGCGCGAGCGCGGTTCCCGAGAAGAGACCACTGAAATTGATCACATTCAGCCGGTTTGTCGCGTTCCTAAGATCGACCTGGAGCGTAGCGGTCCGGCGGTCCTGATTCCAGATGCGGACCCCTGCGGACAGGTTTAAGTTGAAATTCGGCCGGATACGGCCACGCTCGAAGTCGATCTGGTCGAGGACGCGCCGGGGGATCGTTTGCTCCTCGTGTTCGTCATCGTCGTCATCGTCGTCATCATCGTCGACTTCCAGTTCCACGGGCAGTCCGCTACCGTAACGAATCTCCGTCGCGACCCACGCGTTCGGGTGTGGTTCGTAGCGGAGTCGCGCGGCCACGGTATTTCGCTGGTCCTGCGTAATGGGGAACCGCTGGACGACATCGCGCAACTCTTCCGCCTCGCCGCCCCGCACAAACAGGCCCCCGGTCACCGGCGACGTCGCTGTGCCGTGCATGTTTGAGTAACTGACGGAGGACGAGAACCGGCGGACGCGGGGCATCTCCAGCCGGACCTCCGTACCCTGGATGCGAGCCGTGTCAAATGTGATGGGAAAGCTCAGCCCGGTATTGAGAAAGACGTCGTCATCAAGATAGTTTCGGAATGTGCGCCAGTAGTGGCTGACATCGAGGCGAAGCGCGTTCCCCAAGGGTTTGCGAATGCCGACTTCGTAGAAGTTGCCGCGGCTGGGGGGAACGGCGAGGTTGCCAGTCACGTCGTCCAGGCCAAGGGAGGGGGCGGCACTCGAAAAAAGCAGATTCTCGAACGCCGGCGGCTGAAAGACCCGGTCATAGGCGCCTCGCAGCAGCAGATCGGCTTGGGGGATATAGTAACTGAGCGCGACGCGGGGACTGACCGCAGTGTCGCTGATCAGGAACCGGTAGTGGTCGATTCGAAGGCCGACGTTGGCCGCGAAGTTGCCCCACCGGAGATGGTCTTGCACAAATGCGGACGTTTCGGTGGATCGCTTGTGCCCGTTGAATTGGAGGAAGTCGACGGCGAAGCGTTCCCGCACGGACGCAGTGCGAAAGTCGCCGCCGAACTTGAGTGCGTGGTGTGCGGATTCGTGCGTAAACGCTGCAATCACCGCACCTTCGCGAAAGCCGCGGTCTTGATCAACGTGCACTGGTGTGGAGAACGGGTTGCTCCATAGCCGCGCGGTGAGGTCGCGCACCATCCCGCGCACCGATACCACCGTCCGGGCTGAAAACACGTGCTGATAGTGCACTTGGCCCGCTGTTTCCGTGGATCGCCGGTCTTGGCGCTGCCCTGCTTCCTGCTGTTCCAGATCGTTGGGCACGAGAAAGTTCATCTTGTTCGACCGGAGGTATAGCGACAGGCGGTCGCGCTCCGTCAGGTCGCGGTCGAGCCTCGCGTTCATGCCGGCGGTGCTGGCTTCGTTGGTGTAGTTTTCGAGCGACGGTGGGTCGAGGTAGCGGTCCGTCATACCCGCATTCAGCCCGAGCGATACGGCGGTCTGCGTGGTCCGGTAATGTTGCGAAAAGGCGCCGGCGTTGGTTCCATAACTACCGGATTGAAATTGGAGGTCGGACGTAGGGCCGAGTGTGTCGCGGCGGCGCGTATCGAGCGCGATCACCCCGCCCAGGCGGCGGCCGTATTCGGCCGGAATGCCCGCGGTTAGCACGCTCACCGCCGAAAATTCCTGATTCTCAAACGGCGGGGCGAACCCGATGGAGCGGTTGTCGTAGAGGGGCATGCCATCAATCACGTACTGCGTGTCGTACTCTGAGCCGCGCGGATGCAACACCGCGTTTGCCTCCAGCAGCCAGCCCGGTAGAGTGGTTACGACGTCGACAGTGCTCCGGCCGAGTGTCGTCCCGAGCGTCTCGTCCAGTTCGTTCTGTCCTTGTTGCATCAATACGGCCGGCTGAGAACGATCAAGTAACGGGACAGGCTGGGTGATGGTAAGCGTGGTCGCCACGACTTCGAGTTGCAATGTGATCGTGCGCGCTTGCGGAACCGCGGAACGGACCTCGACGGACTCCTCATAGGTTCGCAGGCCGGGTTGCGTCACCGTGAGGCGATACACGCCGAGTGGCAGTCGCCCCAGCCGCGCCACGCCCGCTGAGTTGGCCTGAGCGGCGGCGTGGAACGGCGGGTTGCGGGAGTCGAGTTCGACATGAGCGGAAACAGCATTGCCTTGCGGGTCCCGAAAGGTGAGGCGGAGTTCGCCCTCCATCATCTGTCCGGAGAGGATTGCGGCGAGAAGCACAAAGCTCGCCAGGAACCGGAGGTGCATCAGTGAGATATTCTTTGGGGAACGGATTTGTTCAGTGAATTTGGAAACGGAAATGACGGCGCTGTTCGGACAACTGCGAAATCCGCTCATGCGCTATGTGCGTTCGCTGGGAGTTGCCGCGCATGACGCCGAAGAGGTGATTCAAGACGTGTTCCTGTCCTTGGTGCAGCACGTGCGCGGCGGCAAACCGCGGAGCAATCTGCCGGGGTGGATCTTTCGCGTGGGCCGCAACCTGGCGTTACGTGCGCGCCAGAAACGCGCGTGGACGGAAACGCTCGACGAACGCCTGGACCCCAGCGAGACTCCGGAAGAAGCCGCGGTGCGCCGCCAGCGCCAGCAACGCCTCGAAGCCGTATTGCGCGCCCTGCCCGAACGTGACCGGAAATGTCTCGAGATGCGCTTCCAGGGCATGCGCTACCGCGAAATTGCCGAAGCGCTGGGCATCTCTTTGGGGGCGGTGGCTCTATCGTTGGAACGGTCGCTGAAGCGGCTGGGGCAGGTGGAGTGATGGACCACTTGACTGACCACCAACTGTTGCTGGACCTCGATGGTGAACTGGGCGCCGAGCGTGCGCATCTGGACGACTGCGCCGACTGCCGCCGCCGCCGTGCTGGCTTGCGCGGAGCGCTGGACGAACTGGGCGCCGCGCAGCAGAGGCAAGGCATGCGGCGGCGAATGGCCTATGCCGCGGGCGTCGTGGTGTTGGCGGTAAGCGCGATCGCGCTACATGGACCGCAAGAGGACGGCCGGCCCAATCGGACCCTTACACCCGGCGCAACAATCCCGGTCACCCGCGAGGCCCTCTGCGCCGGTGGCGAACCCGAGCGAACGGTCCCGGTCCGCGTCGCCTACGCGGTCTTCGACCAATACGGCATCCGCGACCCCAAGCCCCGAGCCTACGAGCTCGACTTCCTGATCACACCCGCTCTGGGCGGAGCTGACGACGTCAGGAACCTCTGGCCTCAGCCTTATGCCGGAGGCATGTGGAACGCTCGCGTGAAGGATGCCCTCGAAGACTTCTTGCGCGACAAGGTCTGCAGAGGCGAAATGGACCTGGAAGAAGCTCAGCGCGAGATCGCCACCGACTGGATCGCTGCCTACAAGAGGCACTTCCGAACGAGTGCCCCCTTAGTTGCACATTTAGGCTTTCAGAAGGACCGCGCCTGGGGCGAGTAACCGATCCCGCCTTCCCGAAGGTATAAAATAGCGGGGCGATGAGACTGGTTCTCCTGTTGACGCTGACCGGCCTGGCTTATGGGCAGATGTTCCGTTTGACCAAGGAGCAACTGGCGCACTACACGCCCCAAAACCCTTACGACCGCATGCCCGATGGCCGCCCCAAGGTGCCCGATGCCTTGCTGGAGCGCGTCAAACAGGTGACCGTCGCCGAAGCCTTCGCCGTCCTCACCAAAGAAGGCTATCCCAACCAGTTTGTCGGCGAACTGCGCGCGCTCAAGCCCGGCCAGAAACTCGTTGGCCGCGCCTACACGGCGCAGTATCTGCCATTCCGTCCCGACCTTGAGAAGGTGCTCATCGCCGATGCCGAAGCCCGCGGCGAAGTCACGCGCACCAACAACAAGGTGATCGATGAACTGGGTTTGAACGACGTCCCCGTCATCGACCTGATGCGCGCCAAGCCCGGCAACAATTTCGGCGGCGACAACCTGCACGCCGCTATCGTCAGCGCTACCCGCACCGGCGCGGTAGTGTGGGGCACGATTCGCGACCTCGTCGGCATCCATGAACTGCCCACCCAGGTGTTCTATCTGGAAGGCCATCCCGCAGCCGTGGCGAGTGTATCGGTGCTCGGTGTGAATGTCCCCGTCCATATCGGACCCGCGGTGGTCATGCCCGGCGACGTTGTCCTGGGCGACCGCACGGGCGTCGTGTTCATCCCGCCGCATCTTGTCGACAAGGTGCTGGCCGGATCGCGCCGCGGCGTCACCATGTCGGACTCGCGGAACGAGCGCATTCCGAACACCGACACGCACTTCCGCATGCCGGATTACAAGAGCCTGGAACAGTGGGAAGCGCGGAAAAAGCAACTGCGCGAGCAGATCCTCTTTTCCGCCGGCCTCGAACCGATGCCGGAGAAGACGCCGATGCGGTCGGAGGTCTTCGGCAAGATCCAAGGAGACGGTTACACCATCGAGAAGGTGCTTCTCGAAACACGCCCCGGCTACTGGCTCGGCGGTAACCTCTACCGTCCCGCCAAGCCCGGCAAATATCCCGCTGTCGCCTCGCCGCACGGCCACTGGCAGTACGGCCGCGTCGAACACCAGGTACTCGGCTCTATCCCCGCCCGCGGCATCAGCCTCGCCCGCCAGGGCTACGTCGTCATGACCTACGACATGGTGGGTTACAACGACACCGTGCAGACGCCCCACTCCTTCGGCGGCAGGAAGGAGGAACTGTGGGGCTTCGGCCCGCTCGGCCTCCAGTTGTGGAACTCCATCCGCGTCGTCGATTTCCTCGAAACGCTGCCCGACGTCGACAAGACCCGCATCGGCGCAACCGGCGCATCCGGCGGCGGCACCCAAACCTTCCTGCTGGCGGCCGTGGACGACCGCGTGAAGTTCTCAAGCCCGGTGAACATGATCTCGGCCATCATGCAGGGCGGCTCGCTGTGCGAGAACGCTCCGGGGTTGCGCGTGGGCGCGTTCAACGTCGAGATCGGCGCGATGATGGCGCCGCGCCCCATGCTGATGGTCTCCGCCACCGGCGACTGGACCCGCAACACCCTCGAAGAAGAGTACCCCGCCATCAAGCGCATCTACGACCTCTACGCCAGGGGCGACGAATTGGAGGCCGTCCGCATTGACGCGCCGCACAACTACAACAAGGACTCGCGCGAAGCCGTCTACCGCTTCTTCGCCAAAAAGGTGCTCGGCGCGAAAGACCTCTCCGAATATAAGGAACGCAGCTTCCGCGGACCCCAGGTGCAGGACCTGCTCTCGCTCCACGGCCGCACTCTCCCCGCCGGAGCGCTCGACTACAACGGCGTCTTTTCGCAATGGCGCGGTTGGGTAACGCGCCAGGTGGACTCGATCAGCAGCCTCGACACGCGCCGGCGCTTGCTGCGCCTCGCGCTCGGCGCAGAGTGGCCCGAGGAAGTGCTGGCGCAGGTCGACGGCGAAAAGGTGGTGCTGTCGCGGCCCGGCGTCGGCGACCGCATTCCCGGCCTCTGGTTCCCCGGCCAAGGCCAGCCAATCCTCGTCGTCCATCCCGATGGCTCCGCCGCCGCGCGCCAACAGCCGGCGGTGGCGAAATTGATCGCCGCCAGGCGGCCTGTGCTTCTGATCGACGCGTTTCAGACCGGAGCGGCGCAAGCCCCGCGCGACCGTTCCCACACCCACTTCCTCACCTTCAACCGCAGCGACGACGCCCTCCGCGCGCAGGACATCGCCACCGCGGTGAAGTGGCTCTCGACGCAATCCAAGGGCTCGCAGATCGAACTGCTCGGCGTGGGCAAAGCGGCCGTCTGGTCGCGCTTCGCCGCGGCTGTGCTACCGGTGAAAGTGAAATTGCAAGCCCCCGTCGATCCCGCCTTCCAGGGCTCTGACGACGAACTCGTCCGCGATTTCTTCGTCCCCCACATCCAACGCGCCGGCGGCTGGCGCTCGGCCCTGCTGCTGACACGATAGGGGTATTGGACAGCTCGGATTACTGCTGTGCTTTCAGCACATTCCTGACTACCCACAATTCGCGGCGCTCCGTCTCGTCGAAATACACCAGCTTTCCACCCTCCGGATGCATGGCCAACGACCCGATCGAAGGCGCTCGGATCCCCATCGGCACGACCTCGCCGCCCGTCGCCCCCACCGACCAGATATCGCTTCTGGAACCCGGCGTCTCCTTCCCCGCAAAGAAAATGCGCTGCCCGCTCTTGCTCCAGGCGACCACCGACGACACCGGCCAGATCGGCGGCATTTTCACGGCCACCGGGTCCCCACCATTCGCATCCATGGTCAGGAGAGTGGGCGGTTCTGCCCGGCCCCGCAAACTGGCGAAGAACGCGAGCAGCCTGCCGTCCGGCGACACCGCGACATAGAGACCATTCTTCACCGCAACCGTCCCCAGAAGCCGTTCAGTACCCGTATCGAGGTCGCGCCGCGTCACGCGCGCTTTCTCGCCGTCGAACAGACCGAGAATCACTGCCTTCCCATCCGGCGTCAATTGAGGCGTCGCCGTATAGTAGGACGCCGGCGATTGAAATCCCAACCGCTCTCCGCCGAACAACATCGTGACAGCCCCACTCCGCACATCCACCTTCGCGAGCCTTCCGGCTTCCGCTCCATGCGGCGGTTGTATCAATAGAGAGCGCCCGTCGGGAAACCACTGGGGGCTCATGTAGTTCACCTCTAACAACGTGCCGGGCTCCAGTACGCGATCCACGGAACCGGTACGCAGCATTAGCTTGGGCGGTTGTCCCGATCCCAGTTCCTGGCCGTCCTGCAACGATACGTATGCCAGCGTCCTGCCATCCGGCGACCACGCCGGTCCCGAATTGATGTACCGGTCCGTGATCCTCACCGGCCCGCCCTTCGGCTTCCCAGTCTGTTCGTCGAACTCCACCGTGTACAGATCCTTGGTGTGAGAACCCGCCGAGTAGTACAGCTCTCCCGCCGCCGTCATGCCGATCAGGAAACCGTCCAGGTTCTCGCGCACCAGTTCCGGCGCGGCCACCTTTCCATTCCGGACGGCTACGGCGTAGAGGTCTGTGACACCCCGCCGGTTGCTCTTGAACAGGAGCCTCGCGCCATCAGCCGACCACACCGGAAACTGCCCGTTCCTGACCACGGGAATCTCCGCCGAGCCATCGACGGGGATCAGCACCATTTCGTCTCCGAAGAATCCTGTCTTACCCCGCCTGGTCATCGCCACGTACTTCCCATCCGGCGAAATCTGTCCCGTGGAAATCGCTCCCGTAAACCCCGCCGCTGACGCGACGAGGGTCACCTTTCCATCCACCACGTTCACCACCGCCAGTTTCGGACCCTCCGGAGTCCGCAGCAGCAGGGCAACGCGCTTTCCATCGCCGGTCCAGTTCCACAAGCTCGGCATTTGCGGTACTCCGCCCAGGTCCTTCTCCGTGAATACCTTCACGCCCTCGCCATCCGTCCGGGTCACGTGTAATTCCGCTGGCGCACGGTCGTCCGGGTCCTCCGCGCGCGAGATAAACGCCACCTGGCTGCCGTCCGGCGACAGGCGGACGGGCCACCGCATCCGGTTTCCTCCCGCCTTCAGAAACTCCCGCGTCTCCTCCGTGCGCAAGTCGCGAATGGTCATCCCCCGGCCTCCAGGCGGCGATGACGCGTAGATCAGGTACCGGCCATCCCGCGACACTGCCGTCACCCGTGCTTGCGCCAGCGATGAATCCTTCGGCGGCGCCACGATCTGCGCCATCACACCCTCGGTTTTTGAGTCGCCCATCGCCGACAGTCTCGCGCGCGCCGTTGCCGCCACGGCCTCACCGCCAAATTCCCTCACTACTCGCTGATAGGCTTTGCGTGCCTCGGTACTGCCCAGTTTCTCGTAACACTGGCCCAGCGAAACCAGCGCGCGGGCCACGATCGCCGGACGGTTCCCGTATTTCGCCACCACATCCTTGTATCCGCGAATGGCCGCTTCCAGGTCGCCGCTCACGGTCTCTTTCTTTCGCGCCGATTCCAGCGCCAGGGCCGCCGCGTCGGGCGACTGCGCCGCCGCTGCCGCCATCGCCACCGCCAGCGTCAACGTCAGAATTTGCTTACGCATTTGGATTACCTCCCGACGCCAGAATGCCGTGTCAATGTCCAGGTCTCATGGGGTCTTCTTTACGAAAGGGCGAAGGTTGTATCCGGAAAACCACACAATCACCCATCGAACCGGTACCCGATTCCCCGAACGCTGACAATGAACCTCGGCTCACCTTCCGGCTCCACCTTTTTCCGCAGGTTCGACACGTGTGTGTCCACCACCCTCTCCGTGATGTAGGTCTCTTTCGACCAGACCTGCTCAATCAACTGTCCTCGGGACAAAACGCGCCCGCGGCTCCGCACAAACACGGCCAACAGCTTGAATTCGATCGGCGTCAGATCCACCGCGCGCCCCGCCCGCAGCAACTCCCCGCGCGTAAAGTTGACCTCCATCCCGCCAAACCGGCACACCTCCGGCGCCGTTCCGGCCGCGCGCCGCAGCACTGCCTGCACGCGGGCGCACAATTCCATTGGGCTGAACGGTTTGGTCACGTAATCGTCGGCGCCCAGCTTGAGCCCCAGCACCTTTTCCGCTTCCTGGGCCCGCGCTGTCAACAGAATCACAGGCGTTGTGACTCCTGTTCTCCGCAATTCCCGGCATACAGAAAAACCGTCCCGGCGCGGCAGCATCACATCCAGCAACACCAGGTCGAATGTCCCATGACGGGCCTTCTCGAGGCCGGTTTCGCCATCGGTGGCCACATCCACGTCATATCCCTCCAGCCGCAGATCCTCCTCCAGCCCCAGCGCGATTGCCGGCTCGTCTTCAACCACCAGAATGCGTGCCATCGCCCGCTCCTTTCAGCGGCAACACCACCCGGAACGTACTTCCCTCGCCCAGCTTGCTCTCCACTTCAATCCGTCCACCGTGGGCCTCGACGGCCATTCGCGAAAGCGCCAACCCGACGCCGGTACCCCTAATGCTCTGCTCGCGCGCCGCCGCGCCGCGCACAAACTTCCGGAAGATCTCCGCCCGCTCGTCCACCGCGATTCCGAGGCCTTCATCCCGCACCGACAACGTGACTTCGTTCTCCCGGCGCCCCACCTCGAGCCAAACCATCTTCCGGCCCGGGGAGTACTTCACGGCGTTGTCGAGCAGGTTCCACACCACGCGCCCCAGCGCTTCCCGGTCCCCGCGAACCACCGCGGTCTCCTGCTCCACCCGCAGTTCCAACTCATGCTCCTGGCGCGCGGCCTCGCCACGAAACTCGTCCGCCACCACGCCCGCCAGCCCGCCCAAGTCCAACTCCTCGAACCGGTACTCATAACGCCCGGTCTCCAGCCGTCCGAAGTTCAACAGGTTCTCCACCAGCCGGTGCAACCGCTTCGATTCCGCCAGCATGTTCTCGTAGAATTGCCCGCGCCGCTCGTCCGAGGAGATCCGGCCTCGCACCAGCATCTCCGACATCTGCATCAGAGCCGTCACCGGCGACCGGAATTCGTGCGACACCGCCGCGACAAAATCCGACTGGAGCCGCGCCACCGCCAGTTCCTTGTTCACCAGCCGCGTTGCCCAATAGCCGCCCGCGAGCGTGAACAAAGTCATCAGCCCCAGCGCGGCCAGCACCAGTTTCGCCTGCGCCGACAGCCCGCCCGCCGGATCTCCCGCCAACGCGTAGATTGTGAGCGCCAGGCCGTGCGCTTCGGCCGAACGGACTGCGCGCACTCCACCGTTCGGGTGGTCGAGAGCTAACGTGATGCCTTCGGGGCCCGCGGGCAACAGTCGCGACGCATTCACGACAGCCAGGCCCCCTGTTCCCGAACGCACGGCCAGGAACAGCCCTCCACCCGCGCGAATCACCTCGCGCCCAGGGTCGGTTCTCACCCAGCCCGCCTCAGCCGCTTCCGCCATGGCCGGATCGTCGTCCACGCGCCGTGCCAGCCATTCTTCGCACCGCTGCCGCATCCACTCGTACGAGGTCCGGGTCAACAGCCACCGTCGCGCCCGCAGCGCCTCCGCAATCCGTGACGCCTGTCTGGCCGCGTCTTCCCGCTGTCCCAGTTCTGCGTAGACCTCCCCCGCGCCGAACCAGGCCAGCATTTCCGCAGGCTCCCCGGCAGCCGGCGCCGCGCCTTCCCTCTCCAGACGCGCGTAGGCCGACAGCGCGTCTTTCGGCCGGCCGGCCTGTCGCCAACAACGCGCCACCCGCAGCCACGCCTCCGCCCGCGCCTCCGCCGGTCCCAGTTCCGCCAGATCCTGGTAGGCCGCCGCTGCCGCCCGCGGCTGCTTCGCGGCAAACTCCAGCCGCTCGGCCGCCGCGAACGCTCCTTCCGGGATCCGGCCTTCCGATGGCAGCGCGGCGTAGAACGCCAGCCGCTCGCCGCCCGCCCGAATCAACCGGTCTCCAGACCCTAGCAGAAACGCTGCTCCGCCCGCGGATTCACCGCGCTCAAAGCGCTGCAAGTCCCGTTCGAGTTCCAGCGCCCGCCGCCCGACCTCCGCCACGGCAGCCTCCGCGACTGTATCGCACCGCTCCTGGCGCCGCTGCCGGTCAACCAGGCGGTCCTGCTCGACCACCTTCCAGCTCAGCCACGCCACCCCGCACACCGGAAGCGCCATGACCGCGACCAACAGCAGTAGCAGCCGCAGACGCCCATCCGCCGAGCAGTCGCGCTTCATGGCTTGTTCCCAGTATTAGCTTAGACAGCGCGGCCGGCGAGCGCAGCAATTGTCCAGAGATCTTCACACAGGGCGCCGCGGTTGGGTGGCGAGAGGTCGCGGGCCGCCCGTCCTTCGGCGCTGCCTGCTCACGCGATAAGATCCTAAAGATGCTCGGATCCTGCCATGTTGTGACGTTCATCCTGACCAGCGACGTCGATCGCGCGAAGGCGTTCTATATCAACCAACTCGGCCTCAGGTATGTCGCCCAGGACGACTTCGCCACCGTCCTCGACTCCAACGGCGTCACGCTGCGCCTGACGCCCATGCCCGGGCACACCCCCTCCCAGCATCCCGTGCTGGGCTGGAAAGTGCCTGACATCGCCGCCGCGGTCACCGGACTCGCGCAAGGCGGAATCCAGTTCGAGCGGTATTCATTCCTCGAACAGGACGAACTGGGCATCTGGACCTCGCCGGACGGCGCCGCCAAGGTCGCCTTTTTCAAGGACCCCGACGGCAACCTGCTCAGCCTCACGCAGTAGGCTAGTGGTCGCGGTGGACCGGCGCAAACGCCGGGCTTGTCGGAGGCGTCCGGGGCCGGTATTCTAGGGGTGCGTGAGGCTTGTAGGAAGTTTCGTCATTGCTGCCGCCGCGGCATTCGGGCAGTTTGCGGTTTCCGTGGACGAGTCGCAGATACGGGCGTTTCTCCGCAACGATACAACAGCGGTTTCGATACCCGTGCGCAACACGGCCGGCGCGGCAGTGAAGGCGCGGTTGGCGCTGTGGTGGCTTTCGGTTGACGATCAGGGAACCAAGGTGGCGGAGCGGGCGGTGACGATTGTGCCGGGCGACTCGCGGATTGAGACACCAGCGCCGCTGACGAAGGGTTCGATCTGGACGCGGCTGCGGTACCGGCTGGAGGGGGATCTCAGCGATGCCCGGCTGTTCGCGCCCCTTGACGGGATGGTCTCGCTGGCGCAGATCGCGGACTATATCTTCGAGCTGCGGGCGAGTTATGCCGGAACGATCGCGCGCGGACGGCCGTTCACGGTCTATGCCGAGGCCGTTCATCCGATCTCGCGACAACCAATCGCGGCCGCCAACTGGGAAGCCGCACTGTCGGTGGACGGGCGGAAACCGGCTGCCAGGGAGGCGAAGCAGCGGCCGGAAGGCTTTGTCGAATGGACGTTCGACGTGCCGGCGGCGGCGGATGATGGGAATGAGGAGGCCGAGGTGGAGGTGAGGGCGAAGCGGGGCGACTTCGCCCAGCGCGTAATCCTCGAGGCAAGGCTGCCGGTAGGACTGTCGGGGCGGGTACAGAGCGACAAGCCTCTCTATCAACCGGGTCAGACGCTGCACTTACGGGCGTTGATTACCGACGCGCAGGATCAGGCGGCAGCGGGGGCGAAAGTGGAAGTGCGGATCAATGGGCCGGATGGGGAACGGGCGCGGTCGCTGGAACTGGAGGCGTCGAAGTTTGGCGTGGTGCACGACGATTGGACGATACCGGCGACGGCGGAACTGGGCACTTACGAGATCCAGCTGCGGTCGGTGGGTGAGTCTGAACGCGAGATCGCACGCCATATTGTGCGTGTGAGCCGCTACGAACTGCCCGCCTTTCTGGTGACTGCCAAGCCGGACCGTGGGGCGTATCTGCCCGGGCAAGCGGCGCGCGTGACCGTCACGGGCGCTTATCTGTTCGGGAAACCGGTGGCCAAAGGGCGGGTAAGGGTTGTCCGAATGAGTGGCGGGAGGAGCGAAGTGGTTGGGGAGGGCGAGGCCGGTCCCGATGGCGCCTTCACCGCGGAGATCGACCTTGCGGCCGACCACCAGGGTTTCGCGAACTCGGCGTTCGGGCGCTTCGAGGACATTCACTTTGCAGCCTATTTCACTGATCCGCTGTCGACACGCACTGAACAACGCCGGTTCGACGTTCGGATTACGAGGGAACCGATTCACCTGAGTGTGGTTCGCCGGGCTGGCGGTGGTTCGCTTCCGTCGCCAGTGTATGTGGCTACGTCCCATGCCGATGGCCGGCCGGCCGCGGCGACCGTCGAGGTGCGCTGGAAAGGCGAAATGCTCCGCGTGCAGACGAACCGCTACGGCGTGGGGAAACTGCTGTTTCCGAGCGGCGAGACGGAGGGCGATGTTGTCTTCCAGGCGAGGGATGCGACGGGATTGGCGGGCAGTTGGACAGAGACGTCGTGGCGCGAGGGGCAAAGCCTGCTGCGGATGGAACCGGCACGTACGCTCTATCGCGCGGGCGAGGCGGTAACGCTGCGGCTGGTTGCCGATCCTTCGGCGCGGGGCGACGGTGCGGTTTTAATCCATGCGATTGCGGAAGGGAGGCGGGTTGCGACGCAGGTGGCGCGGTTGGCGAATCACCGGTGCGCGGTCACGTTTCCCTATCAACCTGAGTTCCGGCGCGCCGTCGGATTTGTGGCATGGACGGGCGGGGCCGGAAGCCGGGAAAGGTGGGAGGGACACGCGGGAACAGCAACCGTCATCTATCCGGACGGAACAGACCTCGGCTTGACAGTGTCGCCGGCACAACGAGTGTATCGACCCGGCGAGACAGCATCTGTACGGATGCAGGTGACGACACGGGAGGGGAAGCCGGTCGAGGCGGCGCTCGGGTTGGCGGTCGTTGACCAGGCTGTTCTGGAGCGGGCGCGGACCGAGGACGAGTTCGGCCGCAGGCGGTGGTTCAACTGTGCCTTCTGCCGCGACGAAGGCGAGGAGGAACTCGGCGGAATTCGCTTGAACGATCTCTACGGGCTCAGGGCCACGGTGAAGATCACTCCGGAACTGGACCTGCTAGCCGAAGCGCTTGCGGCCAGAAGTGGCGTCACGGTGGCCGACCAGAGTAGTGAAACATTCGGCGCGCGGCCGGCGTTTGCGTCCGTCGGGGCGCAGGCAAGGCGGATGAAGGAGACGCTGGACCGGCACTATGGCAAAACGCTCGAGTTCCCGGAAGACCTGGCGGCGCTGGCGCGGATTCTGGATCGGCAGTGGGTGGAAGCGGTAGATCCGTGGGGCAGGCGCTACCGGGCGGAGTTCCGAGTAGAGCAGGAATATCGGACCGTTGTACTGCGTAGTGGGGGCCCTGACAAGAGTTTCGGCACAGCGGACGATTTCGCGGCGGCGGCGTTTCGGGCGCCCTACTTCGCGCCCGCCGGGCATCTGATTGAGCGGGTGTTGCGCGACCATGGCGACTATCCCGCGACCGCGGAGGAGTTCGCCAATCTCCTGAGCGAAAACGGTCTCCTGTTGAAGACACTCCGCGACCCCTGGGGGACAGCGTATCAGGCCGACGCGATCACGACCGGAGTGACAAGACGGATTCGGGTGATGAGCGCGGGACCGGACAGGCGGCATCGAACCGGGGATGACGTGGTAGTCGGCGATTTCTCCGGACCTTACTTCCGTCGAGAGAGGGAGTTGATCGCGCGCGCAATCCGGGAAGCGCGGAAACCGCCCCGGACAGTGGATGACTTCCTGGGCGTGCTGCGACGGGCCGGGATCGACGTGGACGGCTACCGCGATGCTTGGGGGCGGCCCTATCGAGTGATTAGCGAGCCCTCGTCGCGCTATTCCGACCGGATCCGCCTGACGACGACGCGGGTGTTCGGCAACCCGCCATCGGTCAGAAGCGAAGTAACGCCGCTGACCCAACGCTTCGTCGTATTTTCGTTGCGCAGCGCAGGCAGCGACGGAGTGGAGAATAACTCTGACGACTTCGCCATTGCACGGGTTCCCGTTCTGCTGCGCGAGGAGACGGCCTCGCCGGCAACGGAAGGGCGCCCTCAGGCGCCGGCAGCACGAAGCGGAGCGGGGACAATCTGGGGAATCGTGACGGACGGATTCGGCGGTGTGATCCCGAATGCCGGCATCACTCTCTGGGACATCACCCAGACATCCCAGGAAACCGCGACAGACCAGACCGGCCTTTTTCAATTTGCATCACTGGCGCCGGGCATGTACTCGCTGAAGGTGAATGTGGCGGGCTTCAGAGGTTACGAGATGTCAGAGATTCCAGTAGCGTCCGACCAGGTGACAAACATAGATATCGAGTTACAGGTTGGAACCGTGGAGGAGTCGGTCACTGTCGAGGCGCCCGCTGCCGAATTGCAGACGCAAGCCGCGGCACAGCGGGCGGCCGGAACCGCCGCCACGCCGCGGTTACGAGACTACTTTCCGGAGACGCTGGTGTGGGTGCCGGAGATCGTGACGGGTGTGAACGGCGCGGCGAGCCATCGCTTCGCCCTTGCCGACTCCGTGACGTCGTGGAAAATAGCCGTGTTCGCTTCAACTACTGATGGGCGCACCGCGGAGGCGGAGGGCGAACTGCGCGCGTTTCTGCCGTTCTTTGTCGAGTTCCATCCTCCACCGGTACTGACTGCGGGAGACCGGATTGAGTTGCCGGTGACGATTCGAAATTACCAGGACCGGGCGCAGGAGGTTACGGCCGTGCTGGCGCCAAACGACTGGTCGGCGGTCGCGGGCGAGGCGTCGAAACAAGTTGCCGTGCCGGCCAACGGGATGGCTCGTCTGACTTACGGCCTGCAGGCCAGGAAGATTGCGGAGAAGGCGGCGCAACGGGTGATTGCCACGGCGGGCCGTTCGCGCGATGCGGTTGAAAGAACGCTGCAAGTGCGGCCGGACGGGCAGGAAAGTGTTCGCACGGTGGGAAGCGTGCTGGCGGGGGTCACTACGTTTCCCGTGGCGATTCCGGCCGAGGCCATCGCCGGGGCAACGCGGGGCGAAGTACGGATTTACGCCGGCATCGCGCCGCTTCTGCTGGAGAGCGCATCGGAGGTGCTGTCAGCTCCGCTGGACTGTGCGGAGCAGGTGATTTCAGCGGGATACGCGAACCTGATCGCATGGCGGTTTGCCCGCGCAGCCGGGATTGGCAACGCGATGGCGGAGCAGCGGGCGCTGCCGCACGTGAAGGCGGCCGTGGCAAGAATTGGAGAACTGAGGCGGGGCGATGGCGGGTTGAGCTACTGGAGAGGCGGCGAGCCGGATGCCGCGGTCACCGCGCATGCACTCAGTTTTCTGGCGGCTGCCTCGGAGGTGACCGAAGTGGACCGCGCGGAGATGGAGCAGCTTGTTTCGTGGCTGGAGGGAGCGCAGACCAAAGCAGGCTTATGGCAGCCGCCCGGCGCACGCGCAGATGCGGGAGGGCGGCAGAGTCTGTTGCTCACGGGCATGGTGGCGCGAGCGCTGGCCGAGGCGCAGCGCGCCGGAGCGGCGGTGTCCCAAAGCGTACTGGCCGGAGCTTATGGGCAACTGGCGCGGTTCACGGATGCGACCAGCGAACCGTACTTGCTGGCGAGTTTCATTCTCGCAGCGATGGCTTCGGGCCATGAATCGGTGGTGGCGGACACGCCCGCGCGGCTGGCGGCCATGGGCCGGGATGAGGAGGGTGCGCGCTATTGGGATGTGCGGACGAACACACCGTTCCACGGTTGGGGAAGGGCTGGCCGCCATGAGACCACGGGCCTGGTTGTAAGCGCGCTGTTGGCGTGGCGCGCAAAGCATCCGGCTACGCCGGGCCTGGACGAGCGGATACGCAGTGGGCTGTACTTTCTTGTGCGCGGACGGGGCCGCGACGGCGGCTGGTCTTCGACCCAGGCGACCCTGCGGGCGATGAGTGCGCTGGCCGATGCCGCGCCCGTGCTAGGCCAAGAGGCGGGCGCGGGCGGATCTGTCGAAGTGCGCGTCAACGGACGCGTGGCGCGGAAGGTAACGATACCGGGCGATCGGAAAGCGGCCGATGCGCTGACGATCGATGTCTCCGGGCTTCTCGCAGCGGGCGCCAATGAGATTGTCCTGATGCCGGCAGGCGCGGTGGGCTTCGCGGCGGCGCGGTTGATGACATCGCACTCGATTCCATGGGAGCAGGCGCGGGCGCGTGTGTCGGAGGAGTTGCGGTATGCGGTCCGGTTCCATCGGTTGGATGTTGACGCGGGGATGCCGGTGCGCTGTACGGTGAGCGCGGAGCGCGTTGGGTTCCGGGGATATGGGATGATGCTGGCGGAGGTGGGGCTTCCGCCGGGGGTGGAACCGGACCGGTCGTCGCTGGAGGCTGTGCTCGGCGATCGCGCGGCGGGTGTGGATCGGTATGAGATCCTGCCGGACCGCGTGCTCTTCTACCTTTGGCCGCGGGCGGGCGGCAGCAGTTTCGACTTCTTTGTGACCCCGCGCTGCGCGATGACGGCCAAGTCGACGCGGTCGGTGCTCTACGACTACTACAACGCCGAAGCTCTTTCGGAGGTGGCGCCGTCCACCTGGTCGATCCGGTAAATCGCGAGGAGGCGGGCGGGACGCCCGGCAACTCGCCGGTGACGTCACAGTCTTTGCCTGGGCGTCTCCATCGCGCTCTTTGTCAACCCTGCGCTACTCGTCGCGGTGGACTGTGTCCGGCGTAAACGCCGGCAGGCAGATCGCGACATACTCCGCGCCG
>JAEUQD010000879.1 GCA_016789925.1 Bryobacterales bacterium
GAACGGTGTTCACCTCAACGCCCAGGTCCTCGATCACCTGCAAACAGTCTCTCTGGCTGAAGGAGACTCCTTCGACGAGTGCGCGCACCATATCCGCGCGACCATGCCTGGCTGTGAATCCAATCCATCCACCGCGCGCACCGGCGTCCAGATGCGGCGAGCGTTCACCCATTAAATAGGGCATCCAGTACAACCCGTTCGAACCCACGGGCGAGGTGGCCGCTTCGACCATCAAGTCGTCATAGCTGGCCTCGGGCGCAAGCTGATTGCGGAACCACTGGAGGCTGAGTCCCGCCCCCTGTGTCACACCCATCACATGCCACTTGCCGGGTACAGCGTGGCAGAAGGTGTGAACCCGACCGCGCGCGTCGTAAAGGGCCCGGTCCAACTGCGCAAAGACAACACCGGAGGTACCCAACGTACAGGAAGCGACACCCGCCTTCACGATTCCGTTGCCGACCGCGCTGGCCGCCTGGTCGCCACCGCCACCCACTACGGGTGTTCCTTCGGCCAGTCCCGTGATCTCCGCTGCCCTCGCCGACACCTGCCCGGTCACCTCGGTGGACTCGAACACCTGGGGTAGCCAGCTCGGATCCAGCCGCAATTCGTTGAGGAATGGCTTAGACCAGCGGCGCAGCACGACATCGAAGACGCCGGTACCGGACGCGTCGCTCACTTCGGTGGCAAACTCGCCGGTCAACTGGAACCGAAGATAGTCCTTCGGCAGGAGGACCTTGTTAATCTTCTCGAAGCTGCGCGGCTCATTGTCCCGCACCCAGAGGAGTTTGGGCAGTGTGAAGCCGGTTACTACCGGGTTCGCGGTCCAGGCCAGCACATTCTCCGGACCCACGGTGCGATTGATCTGATCCACCTGCACCTGGCTTCGCTGGTCGCACCAGATGATCGCCGGACGGATGACCGCGTCGTCGATGTCGAGCAGCACAAGCCCGTGCATCTGGCCGGTGAGGCCGACTCCCTTCACATCGGCGCCGGTTGCGCCCGCCTCAGCCAGAACGCCCTGGATAGCAGCCTGCGCGGCTTGCCACCAATCTTCCGGCCGCTGCTCGGCCCATCCCGCGCGCTCCATCTTCATTTCTTCATGGGGAGCGGTAAAGCTGGCGCGCACTTGACCCCGATCGTCCACCAGCAGGGCGCGCGTCCCGCCAGTTCCGACATCGATGCCCATCCAAAACATGAATTTCGGTCCTTAAGTATGAAAGTGCCTTTTCGACAGGCCTCTAACAGTTTAGCGTTTCGCCGTTGCAAGAAACGGCAAATAGGCCGCTCCGTAGAGTCCCGCCGCGTTGCCGAGCGTTGCCGGTTCTATCCGCGTCTCTGTATGGCGGAAGGTAAACGATCGCCGCTGAATTTCCTGGATCATCGAGGGCGCGAAGAACTCCCAGGCCGGCAACACTCCGCCACTCAGCAGATACAGCGGAAAATTGAAAATGTTGATCAGTGACGCCAGCGCGGTGCCCAGCGCCTCGCCCATCCGCTCGAAAATCCGGAGCGCACGGTGTTCGCCTCCCTTTGCCAGTTCGTAGACTTCGCGGGCGGTCACGTGGTCGCCCAGAGCAAGCAGGTTCGCCATGCTCTCAATCGCCGTGGCCGAAGCGTGTTTTTCGAGGCAACCCACATTGCCGCAGCCACAGGGGTTTCCATTGGGCACGACCGTGATGTGACCCAGTTCGCCGGCCATGCCGACAAACCCATGCAACACCTGGCCGCCGATAATGACCCCACCGCCGATTCCCGTACCGAGAGTGAGCAAAACCAAGTCGTCGACGTCCTTGCCGGCGCCCATCCATTTCTCACCCAGCGCGGCCGCATTGGCGTCGTTCTCCAGAATCACAGGCGATCCCAGACGCGCCGAGATGTCGTCGCGCACGGGGTAGTTATCGAAACCCGGCATGTTATGCGAGCCGACGATCATGCCCTCCTTCATGCGGATGAAACCCGGAACCCCGATTCCGACACCCGCCAGAGATCCCTCTCCAATCTGCGCCTTCAGTTCCAGGATGTTCCGTACGATGTCGCCGATCACCTGATCGCGGCCCGCGGCCAGATCCGTCGCAATCGAGATGCTCTCGAGTATCCGACCGTTCTCGTCCATGGCAGCAGCACGCGAATTGGTGCCGCCCAACTCGACGCCGATTGAATAGCGGTTCATTGAGGGCATCATAGCAACCCCTGCCCGCGGACTCGGCCTGTCAGGGACGCCTGCCGATGGTCCGGTACAGTTCGGCCAGCGAGACGCGGCTGTAGAACTCCGCTTCCAGCAATTGCGCCTGCGCCTCGGCCAACGCCGCCGACGCCTCGACCGCCACGGCCGGGGTCGCCGCGCCCAACTCAGCCTGGTCGCGCGCAATCCGCAAAGCCTCCTGGCGCAAGGCAACGGCGCGCGCCGTTACTTTCGCGAGGTCGCGCGACTTTTCCATCTTATGGAGCGCCTTCTCGACATCCAGAGCAACCCTCTGGCGGACGCGACGCAAGTTCTCTTCGGCCTGAGCGAACTGCGCGTCCCGTTCGCCGACCACCGCGCGCTTTTTGCCCCCGTCGAAAAGGCTCCAGTTGAGCTTCGCTCCGAGAATGCCGTTGTTACGCGGCAGAAATGGAACCCCGTCCTGGTAGATGTGCTGTGCAAAGACACTCAGTTCCGGGATGCGGTCGGCCCGCGCGGCTGCCGCTCCATGGCGAGCCTTGGCGAGCAGGTCCGCGGCCGCGCCAATCTCGGGATTGGAATTGGCTGCCTCGGCGCGCAACTCGTCGAGGGGGGCGGCCGCGGGAGGCGCAGTATTCGGGGGCTCCAGAAGCAGTTGCTCATCCAGGGCGAGACCGAGAAGGTCGTTCAACTCTCCGCGCACTTCCGCAAGCTGAAAATCCACACCGAGGGCGCTGTTGCGCAGTTGAATGACGCGTGTTTCAGCCTCCAACCGCCGGACCTCGAGTAGTGCGCCAGCGGCCACTCCTTCGGAGGCTTCCCGCTGCCTGGCCTCGGCGGCGGCAATCTGAGCCGCCACGGCTTTCTGGCGCGCTTCCAGGATCAGCACACCGTAATACGCTTCCTGGACCTTCAAAGCGATCTCATTTTCCGCCCGCCGCGAATCGTGCGTCGCGATCCTCACGTCCTGCCGGGCCGCACGATCGGCTTCGCGAATCTTCCACAATTGCGTGATGGGCTGCGCCGCGGTCGTCGTGGCGAAGGCCAACGTCGACAGTCCCTGAAATACAGTGACGGACTGCGTTGGAACAGCACCAATTTGTGGCAGAACGCCGAGTGACCCGGCCGGTATCGCCAGGCTTTGGCGCTCGGACACTCGCCACAAATTCGCGTCGGTGGTCACCTGCGGGAAGTAGTTCGCCCGCGCCGCGCCGGCCCGGTGCGTATTCTCCATCACCCTCAGCCTCGCCGCTTTGACGACGGCGTTCCCCTTGAGCGCGAGCGAGATGGCCTCGTCCAGGGTGATGTTCCGTGCCTGGCCTCCGCTTGGGACGAGCAGCAGAAGCAGCACGAGCATGGCAACCGAGCCGGTCCGCACCGGCCGGCGTTCAATCAGCACATAGAGGACGGGAATCACAACTAACGTGAACACCATCGAGAACAAGAGCCCCACCGCAATCACGCTCGCCAGAGGCGACCACAGGGTCGATCCGGAAATGATCATGGGTGTGACACCGACGGCGGCCGCGGCCGTCGTGAGAAAGATTGGCCGCAGACGCCGTTCACCCGCCTCCAAGGCGGCTTCGGTCAGTTCCGTCCCAGCGGCGCGGCGATCGTTGATGTGTTCCACCAGAATGATCGCGTTGCGCACCACAACCCCAGACAAACTGATGATGCCGAGAAACGACGTGAAGCTGAACGGATTACTGGTGATGACGAGTCCAACGCCCGCGCCCAGCAGTGCCAGCGGAATCGAAACCATGATGAGCAGCGTTTGAACAAAGCTCTTGAACTGGAAGAGCAGGATGAGGAAGATCAGCACCAGGCTGATGAGCATTGCTCGCACCATATCGGAAAAAGTTTCCTCCTGGTTTTGACGCTCGCCACCGAACTCCAACCGGTAACCCGGGGGCAACTCGAGGCGGCCGAGGGCGGGAGCAGCGGCTTTGAGAATTTCAGAGGCCAAGTGACTCTGGTCGTGGAAGGCCTGCACCGTTAGCGTGCGCATACCGTTGCGCCGCACAATCCGGCTCGACTGCCATTCCGGATGCACGTCGGCCACGCTGCGAACCGGGACACTCGTCCCTGTGATGGTCGAAACCACATACGTATCCTCCACATCCTCGAAGTTTTTGCGGTGGTCCGCCGACAACCGCAGCACAACGCGCACATCGCGATTCCCCTCCCAATACGTGGTCACCGGCGCGCCGCTGAACTGTCCTCCTAACTGCATCGCGATACTTGCGTTGCTGAGGCCGAGCCGGTTGGCGACCTCCTCTTTTACCTGAACCCGCAACTGATAGGCGTCGTCACGGTAGTTATTCCAGACATACTCCGCGCCGGGTATCGCCCGGAGGATATCCTCGACGTTCCGGCCCAGCTTTTTGAGCACGGCAATGTCTTCGCCGATCAAACGGATCTCCACCGGTCCCAGGAGGACATTTCCCTGTTGCAGTTCTTTCACCATGACCATCGCTTCCGGCGCCACACTTTCCAACTGTCTGCGCAGCCGGTAGACGAAGTCCGGCGTCTGCTCGACAGACGTCGTGTTGACCAGGACTTGGGCATAGTTGGCGGAAGC
>JAEUQD010000883.1 GCA_016789925.1 Bryobacterales bacterium
AGTACCGATTCCTTGATCGCCTTCGCCCAGGGCCGAGTCTCTTTGTAGGAGCCAAATGCCATCGGCGCCGCCTCGCCCGCCCGGTGGCACCCCTGGCAGTTCTTTTGTAAGATCGGAAGCACGTCCCGATGGAACGTCACGTCGCCGGCCAGCGCCGCTCCGGCCGCCAGCCCATACAAAAGAAAAACCGAGAGTTTGTTCATCGCTCCAGCACCTCCTATCGAGCCCTTCCTCTCACTATACGCGTGTTCGAGGGGGGGAGGATCTCTCAGGTCTGTTAATTTCACCTAAAGCTCCGCGCCGACTTTACCGATATAAAGGGTGACGGATCAGAGGCAAGTGCCATGAAGATCGACAATAATCTCGGCGGTCTTAATCTGGACCGGGCCGGCTCGGCGGCCCCCGCCAATCGCTACACCAGCGGTGCTCCAGACAACGGTCAAGGGGCCAATTCCCACGACCAAATCAATTTATCTGACCTGAGTCAGCAACTGCGGTCGCTCGAGACCGACTCCCCGGAGAGGACCGAAAAGGTACGTGCCCTCGCGGCGGCATTTGCCGCCGGAACCTACCAGGTGGACGCCGCTGAAGTCAGCCGCCGCATAGTGGACGATTCCATAGGCTTGTAAATGCCTGTCCCGTCCCATCTTTTCAGTGCCTTGGAGGCTGCTGAGCAGTCTCTCGTGAACGCAACTCCACGGGCTTTTGAAAGCGCGCAGATTTACCTGTCTCAAGCCGTCCAGATTTTGACTGACCAGCCGGAGGCGCGGCGCGATCCGGCGGTCCTTCGCTCTCTGCGGACGATTAACCTACTCTCCGAGCAGGCTGCCCGCCTCCGCATGAGCCGCCGTAATTGGTCCATCGAGGCCTGATCAAAACTCCGGGAGTGTCAGCGTATGGGTAGCCTCCTCACAGCCATCAGTACCGCCGCCGAGTCGATGCGCACTGTGCAGCGCGCCATCGATATCACCGGCAATAATGTCCTCAACGCCAAGACCCCCGGTTTCGCCAAGCAATCCCTCACTCTTCTCCCCCGCGAGATGAATATCGAGGGGGGCCTGGCCGGAGGCCTCGCCGCCGGTCCGCAGATCTCCTATCGGGCCCAAAGCTACGAAACTGCCGTACAGGGCAGCGCCCATCAGCAGGGACGCTACTCCTCCCAAACCCAACTGCTCTCGCAGCTTGAGCCCATCTTCGACATCTCCGGTGCAACCGGCATCGGCGCCTCCATCGACAAGCTGTTCGAAGGCTTCTCGCTCCTCAGTGTCACCCCTAACGACCAGCCTGTTCGCCAGGACCTGCTCGAACGCGCCAACGACTTGGCCAATGCGTTCCGCTACGCCAGCGACGGCTTGGGTACGACCGCCGCCAGCGTCGATCGCCGCCTCTCCGAGGTCGTCGCCGCCGTCAATCGCGTGGGTGCTGAAATTCAGAGTTACAACCAAATTGTCCAGGCCGACATCTCGAAAGCCAACGACTCCGGCCTCGACGCCCAGGTTCACCAACAACTCGAGGATCTCGCGCAATACGTTGACTTCGATGTCCTCCGCCGGGACGACCAATCCCTGCAGATCAATGTCGGCGGCCAGGTGCCGCTGGTGATCGGCTCACACCTGTTTGAACTGAAAACAGACGTCACCGGCAATCTGCGCGACGCCCAGGACAACGACATTGCCGGCGTCATCGGCGGCGGCCAGCTTCGCGGTGTCCTCGACGTTCGCAACAACGCGATTCCTGCGCTGCGCGCAGACCTTGCACAACTCGCCACCTCCCTGGCGACCTCCGTCAACGATACCCTCCGCAACGGGCTCGACCGGAATGGCGACCCGCCCACGCTGGACCTGTTCACGGTGACTGACGGCGAACTTCAGGTTACGGCCGGCTTCACCGCCGATCAATTGGCGGCCGCCTCGGCCACCGCGCCCGGTGGTAACGGCAATGCGCTCGAACTGGCCGCGCTGGGTACCCGGAAACACGCCGACCTCGGCAATCTCACGTTCAGCCAGTCCTACGGCTACGTTGCTGGTAAAGCTGGCCGGTGGCTCAACGAATCCCGCGCCCAGGAGAGCACCCATGCGTCGCTGCTGACCCAAGCCCAGAATCTGCGCGCCGACGCCTCCGGTGTCTCGCTCGACGAAGAGGCCGCCAACCTGATCGCGTTTCAACGCGCCTATCAGGCCACCGCGGAACTAATCCGGGTCTTGAACAGCCTCACTGAAACGACCATCAACATCATCCGGTAGAAAGGTTGATCTATGCTTCGCGGACTCGATGCCCAATCCCGAAAGTTTCTGGCCGACATGGACAGGCTGACCGCCAAAATGGCCGACGCCCAACGGCAGATCTCCTCGGGCAAGCGCATCAACTCGGTCTCCGACGCTCCGGACGACGTTTCCGTCCTTCTCGCCACCCGTAGTGAACTCTCCTCGGTCGAACAGGCGCAGCGCAACCTCAACCTCGTCAAGACTGAAGTCGACTCCGCTGAACAGGCATTGGGACTCTCCGTCAACGCTCTCGACCGCGTTCTTTCCCTTGGAGCACAAGGCGCTTCCGGCACTGCGAATCCCGAGTCCCGCCGCATTCTCAGCCTGGAAATCTCGAGCATTCTCGGACAGTTGGCCAATTTCGCCGACACCCAGGTGAACGGGCGCCATATCTTCGCCGGCGACCTTGACCAAGCTACGCCCTACACAATCGATACAGATCTTCTGGCCAAGCCCATCACGCGCGAAGATCTCCTTGCCGATGCTGACCCCTTCAACGACGACGCCGACCTCTATGAGGTCAACCAGGTGGTGCAGCCTTATCAGGGCAGCGCCTCCACCCGCGAAGTGCAGCACCCGCAGGGTCAGCGATTCCGGGTCGCCTACACGGCGCAGGATATCTTTGACAACGCCGACCCCGCCAAGAACGTTTTCCAGGCGGTCAACAATCTGCGTGTCGCCCTGCACCTGAACGACAGCGACAGGATCGAGAGCGCTTTGGGCCAGGTCCGCAGCGCCGCTGAGCACATGAATATCATGCAGTCCTCTTACGGGGCGATCCAAAATCGCATCGCCGAAGGCCTCGATGTCGCGGCCAAACGTGCGCTCGCCCTCCAGTCGCAGATTACTACGGTGGAAGACGCAGACATCTCCTCGGCCATCCTCGAGCTCACCGAATCGCGCTACCAGCAGGAAGCCGCCTACGCGGCCGAGGCCAA
>JAEUQD010000928.1 GCA_016789925.1 Bryobacterales bacterium
TGATCAGGAAGCGAGTCTCGACGCCGAAGAATGAGCGCACCCACGATTCCGATGAGGGTCAGGAATGCCCCGCACCGGACGGTCCAGGGTTGGTAGACCATCCGGACTTGGTGGGTTCCTTTGTCGAGCATGACACCCCGGAGGGCGCGGCGGACCTCTTGGATATCAGTCTTGCGGCCATCGACTTCCGCGACCCAGCCGGGGAAGTAGGTGTCGGCGACGACGAGTAGGGAGCGGCAATTCGCGCTGGCTGTCAAGGTGAGCCGCGCCGGGGCGATTTCCTGCCAGGTGACGGTACCGGGCGGACATTGCTCGGAGGTAGTTTCGAAGCGGGCGCGGGGGAGCGCGCCAGGGCGCTCGAAGACCTTAACGCCGCTCTGGCCGCGAAAGACCTCGCGGTCGCCGTCGAGGGGTTCGCGGGCGACGCGGTAGCCGACAGCCAGTAGGTCCTGCACTTCCGGCTTGTGCCATTCCAGCGAGGCGAGGTTGGCTGGCGCAGTAGCCGTGAAGCCGATGAGGGTGTCGATGCCGTGCCAGTCGCCGAAGTTATAGGGGATTTCGGTGTCGTCGACGAGGACGCGGACGGGGCCCTTCTGCCAGCGCAGGAAGTCGGCGATGTCGCGGTGACGCCACAGTTCGGCCCACTGGGATCTGTGGCCTTCTGCGTAACGGCTGGTGAAGTCGCGGACGTGGGCAAGTTCGAAGAACACGAGCAGAACAGCGAGGGCGCAGGCAGTATGTGGGGTAAGCGCGCCGCGCCGAAGGGCCTCGACGAGCGCGCCGAGGGTCGCGAGGGTGAGTGCCGGCAAGGCTAGTTGCGGGAGGCGCAGGGCGACGGCCAATAGAAGGAGGACCGCGGCGCCGCACGCCAGGACGAGGGGCATGAGCTTGGATTGCTGGGCTCGGAGCCAGTCCCATCCCCAGGCGGCAAGAGCGGCGGCCGCGGCGCAGAAGAGGAAAGCGATACGGGCGGGAACGCGCGCCTTTTCAAACCAGGGGACGAGTCCATAGAGCAGGCCATAGAGCGGGTTTTGCTCGGAAATGGCGAGGACGATGCCGGCCAGGGCGAGCAGGGCGAGCACGCGCACGGTCCAATCACGCCAGAGGGAGACGACGGCAATGACGGCGAGGGCGAAAGCGGCGGCTCCGAGAAATAGGCTGACGTGTCCCTGGGCGCCAGCGGCCACGAGACCACCCAGGTCGGGTAGACGGAGAGAAAAGTGCTCGTGGACCTGGGCGGGGACCTTGTCGAACCAGCGCAGGGGACGAGTGGCACCGGCCCAGCGCATCGCGAGGCGGCCGTACTCCGAGGCGGGGAGCGTTTGCAGGGCGCTGACGAGGCCTGTGAAGAGGATGGAGACGGCAGTGAGGCGGACGGTGGACAAGGAACGGCCTCGGAGTATAAGCCCGGTCCAGAAAGCAGCGACGAGAAGCGTCAGATAGTAGGGGGCCTGGTGATGGCCGGAGAGCCAGGACAGGCCAGTGAACATACCTGCCATGGCTGCGCTGGCGACGGGTTGGCGGCCCTCGGCGGCGCGCAGGAGGTAGAGCAGAATGGCGGGGGTCCACAGGCAGCCGTGCAGGACCTGAGGCCAGTCGGAGGTACCGACATACCCCCCGAAGCTGAAGACGCAGGCGGCGAGGAGGGCGCCGGTTCGGGAACGGGCGCGGTCGCGGCAGAGCCAGTACATGAGGAGAGCTGCGAGCCAGTGGGCGAGGACGAAGTGCCAGTGGAGGAGGTCCTGGCGGATCTTGCCGTCGCGGAAGCCGGCCAGGAGAAGAGGCCAGTTGAGGGGGTCGGCAGCGCCGGTCATCTGACCGAGGAAGGGCTGGCCGGCCCAGTGGTGTGGATCCCAGAGAGGGAAGCGGAGCTTGTGCCAGAGCTGGGCCTGGAATTGGAGGCGGGGAGCCTCGAGATAGGCCATGTCGGGTGAGTCGAGCCACGTGTACTCGTCCGTGAGCACCAGTTTCCAATAGAACGCGATCGACAGCGCCGCTAGCAGCGCCGCGATTCCGAATCGCTTCATAAGCAGGTCTCATTCTAGCGAGAGTTACCGTCTTGAGTCCCGAAATGAAACAGACTGTCAAAACGGAACATCACTGGGGCCCAAATCGGGCAAATCGGGCGAAAAACGAGGGGAAAAAGGTGGCATCGCAGTTGCCCTAATGGATACCGTCAGAGGCCAAACCAAATGAGACCAAGCGTGGCACTGGATCCGATGCAAACCGGGCGAGAAGCGAAGGAACTGGAAGAGTCCCTCGAACGCATGATCGTCGGGCAGGGTGAGGCGATTCAGAATATCGTCAACATCTACCAAATGCACCTGACGGGCATGAGCGCGCCAGGACGCCCGGTGGGCAACTTCCTGTTTCTGGGACCCACCGGATCGGGAAAGACGCGGATCGTCGAGGCGACGGCCGAAGCGCTGGTAGGTAATCCGAAGGCGGTGATCAAGATCGACTGCGCGGAGTTCCAGCACAGCCACGAGATCGCCAAGCTGATCGGCTCGCCTCCGGGATACCTGGGCCACCGGGAAACGCATCCGCTGCTGTCGCAGGAGGTGCTAAACCAGCACCAAACCGACACTGTGAAGATCAGCTTCGTGCTGTTTGACGAAATCGAGAAAGCTTCGGACGCACTGTGGAACCTGCTGTTGGGAATTCTCGATAAGGCGACGCTAACGCTGGGCGACAACCGCAAGGTGGATTTCTCGCGCGCCATGATCTTCATGACGTCGAACCTGGGCGCATCAGAGATGAGTTCCATCATGAATCCCAAACTGGGATTTGGCGCCAATATGGTGGCCGAGAAGACGGACGCCACCGACGAGCAGACGACGAAGAAGATCACACGGTCGGGGGTGGAGGCGGCGCGCAAGAAGTTTACGCCGGAGTTCATGAACCGGCTGGACAAGGTCGTGGTGTTCCGTCCGCTCGGCGACAGTGAATTGCGGCGGATTCTCGATCTGGAATTACAGTATGTGCAACGGCGGGTGTTCCAGAGCAATCCGGAGCGGACCTTTGTGTTCACCTTGTCGGACCCGGCCAAACAGCATCTGCTGGCCGAAGGGACCGATATGAAATATGGGGCACGGCATTTGAAGCGCGCCATTGAGCGGTTGCTGGTGCAGCCTTTGTCGAACCTGATCGCGACCAGGCAGGTGCGTAACGGCGACTGGGTGAAGGTGGACTTCAACGATTGCGATTCCAGCCTGGCGTTTTTGCGGGAGGCGGAATGCCTGCCGACCCATGTGATGGCCGAAATGGCCGGTACGACGGCCATGATGGGGCTGAGCGCAGCAGTGGCGCGGAATGCTTCTATGGAGGCCAACCGCATGCCGCAGCGCACGCTCCGCCGGGCCTAGTCAAGCAAATTCTGTTCGTGTAGCGGTTTCACGGTTCTCATTTCCATCCAAAGGGCAGCATCCAACCGGGTTGCTGCCCTATTTTTTTCGCGGAGAGGCGCGGAGATCCTAATCCTTCTTGCTGTTGGCCTCAACGATCATGCTCATCCACTTCCCGATTTCCTTGAGTTGGTTATCAAACAGCGACTTCACCTTGGGGTCTTTTATCTTGCGAACCTCATTCGTGTAGCTTCCCAGGATGTTGGGCACCTGGTTGGCGTACTGGGTAGACTCAGCGTATTTTTTCGCGACATACTTCTCATACGCCTTATCGATGATGGGACCGAGGTCCTGCTTGAAGACGACGCCATCGCGTTTTAGGATGGCGGCGTGAGTCTTCTTGAGATCACTCCATTGCTGGCGGGGCCAAGTTTTTTTTAGAAGGGACATCGAGAATTGCTCCGTTTCGATTGAGGTGGGTGAGGCCGTTCAAAAACAAGATAGCAGAACAGATTAGATCGCGTCGATGACAATGAGGGTGATGTCGTCCTGCTGGGACATGGACGACCAATGCCGGATCTCAGAGAGAAGTTTATCCGATAAGTGAGACGGCAGGCAGGACTGATTGCCGCGCAGTACCTCCTCCAACATGCGGTCGCCAAAGGCTTCGCCGCCGGCATTCTGGGGTTCCGTGACACCGTCGGTACAAAGAAGAAACCGGTCGCCGGGGGAGATGGGTATCGTACAGACCGGATAGTTGTCGAACGAGGGCAGCACACCGAAAAGCAATCCGTTGCCTTCGATCTGCTCTAAGTTCCCATTCCGCCAGCGTAAGAGAGGCGGGTGGCCGGCAGCGGAATAGAGCGCTTCTCGTAAAGCATCAACTTATCGACTGAGCCCGTAAGAACAAAGAAGGCAAAGCCGGCGACGGCAATCGCCAGCCCGAGGAAGGCAGCCGCGCGAATGAGAGAGCGCAGTTTGCCGAGGCTCAGTTCGAGAAACGAGAGCGAACCGGCAACCACGAGCAGGTAGCTCATGGCCGTGTGCGCGTATGGGGTGGCGGTCCGAAGCGACGGCGGCAAGGCGGCGACGACAGCCTGCGATTGGCTGAGGTGCATGGCGCCGTACATCGTGCTCCAGATGCCCAGCCAGGCGAAGATACGCGTTCCCCGCAGGCGGCGGATCCCGGCAATGCCGCAGGCAGCCAAGCCGACAAACAGAAAGACGGACCCAATCATGATGTCAGCGACCTGGCCGCGAAGCATCAGGAAGACTTGACCGCTCAAACGTAAACCTCCCAGTGCCCCAACATACCAGAGCCCTGGAGAAGTCAGACACCCCCCGCGAAGCGGGTGGCTTGATGAGTTGGGCCGCCTCGAAGGCGGCTGGTCCATGGGTTTAGGCGTCGCGCGTTGCGCGCCTCCTCGGTTGCTTTAGAATTGTCCGGCTGCTCCATCCGCGGCATCTTGCTCGCGGATGTATGTTCGGACCTGTTCTAGTTCGAACCCGACGGTTGATACTGCGTAACCGCGAGCCCAGAAATGCTCGCCCGTGAAGTTTCGTTCTTTGCCGCTCAGTCGAGCGATTGCGATGGCACTCTTCCCTTTCAGAAACCCGATCACCGACGCGACCGGGTGCTTGGGCGGAATCGCGATGCACATGTGCACGTGATCCGGCATCAGGTGACCCTCGATAATCTGGCACTCCTTTTGCTTGGCCAGCGAGTGGAAGATCGCGCCCAGTTGCCGACGCGTCTGGCCGAAGATGGCTTTCCGTCGTCGCTTGGGCACGAACACCACGTGGTACTTGCAGTCCCATTTTGAATGGGATAGGCTCTGATAAAGCTCTGACATTACATCCTCTCCTTGTGGTTCATCAAGCCACTTGGAGAGGATTCTACTCCAGCAACGGTCAAACCTCTTCGAGTCTCACTGG